>JAUVPN010000177.1 GCA_030598645.1 Hyphomicrobium sp.
CGACAATATCGCTCCGCCGACTCTCAATTTAGATAATCCGTCGGTCGATACGCCTGTTGATTTGGTGCCTCACCAGCCCAAAAAGCGTGAGATAAACACTGTGCTGACGAACTCATTTGGTTTCGGCGGCACCAATGCGTCTTTGATCCTGCGCCGCGTTGTGTGAGGCGCGCTGGCCACGTAACCGGCGATGCTGTCGATTCCGCAAGCTCATTTCGCGCTTTTGCCACATTTGCCGATAGGGTCGGAGCGATATCTTCACAGATGCCGAGCGCGAATGACCGCGTTCGGTAAACGTGAACGGAACCATGAATAACATCCGCCCTCCGCGGCAGGAGCCCGTGTTCTACAAAGCCGGCGTGCGTCCGCGTAGCCCCGCGGAGATGCTCGAGCCGTCGCACGCACCGGTTCGCCCAAATGGCACTGGCGCGCCAGACATGCCGCGGCCTATGGGCGGCTTTATCCGCTTCTTCAGCGGTGTGCTGACATTGCTTCTGGTGATCCTGGTTGCCATCGGTGCCGTCAGTGCGCTGGTATATAATCAGTATGAGCGCCGAGGACCTCTGGAAGTTTCACGTGTTGTCACCATCCCCAAGGGAGAGGGGCGCATCGAGATCGCGACGCGTCTCGAGCGCCTGGGGATCATTTCCAACCGATGGACTTTCATGGTGAGCTATCTATTGCGCAATGCGCTGAGCGATAGACCGGAAGACCTTAAGGCCGGCCAATACAAGATTAAGAAGAATGCCAGTATGGCCGATGTGCTCGACACGCTGGTCGAAGGCAAAAGCGTCCTATCGAAACTGACTATTCCTGA
Source organism: Hyphomicrobium sp. (assembly GCA_030598645.1). Next base: position 818 of record JAUVPN010000177.1, read on the forward strand.
AGGCTTGACGAGTCTGCAGATCGTCGAGCGCATTCGCGGCCAGGCCGATCTGGTCGGCGACATAACCAAAATTCCGCCGGAAGGTTCACTGCTGCCTGACACCTATAGTTTCTCCAAAGGGATGACACGCCAAGAAGTGCTCGAACGCATGAAGGTAGAGATGCAACGCTATCTGGCTGAGGCGTGGGCGAAGCGCCAAGCAGATCTTCCGTTGAAGAGTCCGCAAGAGGCCATCATATTTGCTTCGATTATCGAAAAAGAAACCGGCCGTCCCGATGAGCGCGATCGGGTATCCGCTGTATTCATGAACCGACTGCGCAAGAAAATGCGTCTGCAGTCGGATCCCACTGTTGTCTATGGCATCGCCGGCGGCGAGGGTCACTTGGGGCGCCCGCTCACGCGTGCGGACCTTAATCAGAAAACAGATCACAATACTTATAGAATCAGTGGGTTACCGCCCACCCCAATATGCAACCCCGGCCGTGCCGCCATTGAAGCCGCGCTCAATCCGGCTACAACCAAAGAACTGTATTTCGTTGCCGACGGAAGTGGTGGTCACGCGTTTTCCAAGACACTGCGTGAACACAACGCGGCCGTCTCCAACTGGCGTAAGGTGGAACGCCGGAGGCGGGCGAAACAAGCCGCCGCTGCGACGGCGGAAGGACCCGCCCAAACCGCTACCTCGACGAGCCGCATAGCAGCGCCGCAACTCCTTAACTCCGGAGCTGCTGGAGTGGCATCTTCCGTTCCGCTCCCTGTGCGCAAGCCACGACGATAGACGCGGCGTCCGTTGTCAATTGGTAATATCACTTGAAGGTAGCCACAAGCGTTGCCTTGTTGCCCCGCGCCTCAGCAGTTAGATTTCGGCATCCTCTCCTTGTCGGCTCTAGCAGTAAGCGGAAGGCGCTATGACCATAAACAGTATGACTGGCTTCGCGCGCGCCGAAAGTTCGCTTGGAACAGTTAGGTGGCATTGGGAGGTGCGCAGCGTAAATGGCCGCGGACTCGATGTTCGCGTGCGATTGCCGTCCGGCTATGAAGCGCTAGAGCCGATGATCCGCGAAGCCGTTGCAAATCAACTTGTGCGCGGCAACGTAACGGTCTCACTAAGCGCCGACCGCCGAGAGGGAGGGCAGACGATCCGCCTCAATGAGACGGCGCTGGCCGAGGTGGTGAAGGCGGCCGATCGCATCCGCGAGTTGACAGGTTGCGCCTTGCCTCGAGCAGACGGTCTCATAGGTATAAGAGGCGTCCTGGAAGTGAACGAGATTGAGGAGGATGCTGAAGAGTCACGCGCTCGTATAGGGGCAATGCTTGATCATTTGAGGGACGTACTTGCAGCGTTGGTCAGGGCGCGCACAGCGGAAGGGCAGCGCCTGAACGAGATCTTGGGCGCTCACCTTTTCGAGATCGAACGTCTCGTCAAGCAGATTGAGAAGTCACCGGCCCGTACACCGGCAGTTTTGACAGCGCGCCTCAAGGAGCAAGTCGCGCGCCTCGTCGAAACAGGCAATGGACTAGATCCAGAACGCTTACATCAAGAGGCTGTGCTGCTGGCGACCCGTAGCGACGTCGAAGAGGAGCTGAAGCGTTTGAGCGCGCACATCGGTGCGGCGCGTGAGTTGTTAGAAGGCGATGGCGCTATCGGCCGCAAATTCGATTTCCTGGCACAAGAATTTAATCGCGAAGCGAATACCGTATGCTCTAAGTCCAGCGACGTTGAGATTACTCGCGCCGGTCTTGCGCTAAAAACGGTGATCGATCAAATGCGCGAGCAGGTGCAGAATATCGAGTAATCTTATTCTAGAACATTCACCGCCAACGGACATGAGCCTATGAGTACCGAGGGGCCGAGAATAGACAGGCGCGGACTGCTTTTGGTGCTTTCCTCACCATCAGGTGCAGGAAAGACGACGCTTGCGCGCCGTCTCATTGAAACGGACGATTCAATCTCTTTGTCGGTGTCGGTCACGACACGAACGCCGCGACCTGGTGAAATTGATGGGCGTGACTACAACTTTGTTGACGCGGCCACCTTTGTCCAGATGCGTGACGCTGAGGAGTTGTTGGAATGGGCGCGTGTGTACGACAATTCTTACGGCACTCCCCGTGCGCCGATTGAGACGGCGATTGCCGAGGGTCGCGATGTTCTGTTTGACATCGACTGGCAGGGCGCACAGCAGCTCTCTGAGAAGATGAAGCACAACGTCGTACGTGTATTCGTGCTTCCGCCGTCCCATGATGTTCTTGAGCGGCGCTTGCGTGCGCGTGCTCAGGATGCCGAGGATGTGGTGAGGCGGCGGATGTTGGATGCTTCCGCTGAGATCAGCCACTGGCCCGAGTACGACTACGTGATCGTCAATGCCAACATTGAGGATTCTCTCAAGGGATTGCAGGCCATCCTGACGGCAGAGCGTTTAAAGCGCGAACGCCTCGACGGCCTAACCGGCTTCGTACGCGAAATGCAAAAAGCTCTTTAAGGGCCGGGGAAATCGCCTCCTATTGATCCGTTCTAGGAGCCGCTCACAAAGGAGTTATGGACGTGCGAGATTTGTCCGTTCAGTTCATCCTCACGGCGGCCTTTCTAATTTTGGCTGTGGCACTACGTATCGCCGACCCGGATCCCGTCGCTACCCTGCGCCTGTCCGTCTTCGATACCTACCTTTCGTTGACCCCAAGATCGGTCGACCCTACGCTTCCCGTGCGCATTGTTGACATTGACGAGGCATCTCTGAGGCGTATTGGACAGTGGCCGTGGCCTAGAACAAAACTCGCCGAGATCATCGATCAACTAAGAAAGGCAGGCGCCAGCACAATCAGCGTCGACCTAATTTTTGCAGAGGCCGATCGTCTTTCTCCCGGTGAGTTTGCCAAGCTTTTTTCTGGCCTGCCCGAACTTGTTCCTCTTACAAACCGAGCGGCGATGCTACCCTCTAATGACCAACAGTTAGGAGATGCCATCGCGGCGGCGCCTGTCATCCTTGGTTTTGCGGCAGAGAACGACGGGGAGGTCCTGCCGGGTCGTGTGCGCGCACGTTTTGCGTTTGCGGGAGACGACCCCAATCACTTTGTACCCAGCTTTGTAGGCGGCATCGGAAGTCTGCCGGCACTTGCGGAGCGCGCGGAAGGACTTGGCGCCGTCAACTGGATTCCCGTACGCGACCAAATCATTCGACGCGCACCACTGCTGCTTTCTGTCGGCAATACCCTCTATCCTTCACTGCCACTCGAAACACTCCGGGTAGCCTTGTCGGAAACGACCGTCTTTGTGCGGTCGTCGGGCGGTAGCGGCATTTGGTCGTTTGGAGAAAGAACGGGTGTTGATACCGTTCGCGTCGGCAGCACGGTGGTGCCCACCGATGCCAGCGGCGAACTTTGGCTGCGTTTTTCTCGTCACGATCGAAAACGCTACATTCCCGCACATACCATTTTAGACGGCACATTTTCCCCGAAAGATGTGGCCGGTCGTCACGTTTTTCTTGGCACGAGCGCTGTGGGTCTTCTCGATTTGCGTGCAACACCTCTGGGACCTGCCGTGCCGGGTGTCGAAATTCACGCTCAAGCGCTCGAACAGATGCTGTCGGGAGAGCACCTAAGCCGCCCAGCTTATGCAACCGGTGCGGAACTTCTTTTTCTTGTTTTGGCAGGTGGCGCGATTGCTTGGGTTGTCTATCGCTTTGGCGCCGCTACGGCTGCTATCATGGCAGCGGGGGCAATTGGGGCGGTATTCTTGGCGTCTTGGTTAGGTTATACTCAAGCCGGCTTTCTGTTCGATCCCGTTTACCCATCACTCGCTGTTGTTCTGCTCTATCTTGCAACCTCGCTCGACAACTACGTCCAAACTGAGCGGGACCGCAACCGCGTGCGCCATGCGTTTAGCCACTATGTTTCCGCCCCCGTAGTGGAGGAGCTTGTCCGTCACCAGGAAAAGCTGAAACTCGGTGGCGAAATGCGCAAGGTCACGGTTCTCTTCGCCGATGTGCGTGGCTTTACTAAGATTTCGGAAGGTATGAGTGCCGAGGCGCTGGTGCGTTTTCTGAACCAACTCTTTACGCCACTGTCCGAGGTGATTATGGGCCAACGAGGGACCATCGACAAATTCATGGGCGATGCGGTAATGGCGTACTGGAACGCCCCGCTTCCCGACGCCGCCCACGCCAGCAATGCAGCGCGGGCGGCGATTGGCATGATGTCCCGTCTGCATGCGCAGAATCAAGAATGGACAGTCGAGGCCCGGCGCCGCGGCGAAACGCACACGCCGGTGGAGATCGGGATCGGACTTAACACAGGAGAATGCTGCGTTGGTAACGTGGGCTCCCCCCAGCGCTTCGACTATTCAATACTGGGTGACGTTGTCAATGTAGCCTCGCGTTTGGAAGAATCTACGAAGACATACAAGCTCCCCATTATCGCAGGAGCGGCCACGGCGAAAGCAGCAACAAATTTCGCATTCCTCGAAATCGACTCGGTATTGTTCCGAGGTAAAGATCATCCTGAGCGCATCTATGCCCTTCTCGGTGATGAGAGTGTCGCGGCGTCCAAGCGGTTCCGCGTGGCTCAGAAGGCACATGGCCAACTATTAGCAGCAATGGGCGCCAACGATGCGGCGGACGTACGTAAGGCCCTGGAAGTCTGTCGGTCGCTTGGATGGGATGACTTAGCGCCGCTATACGAAACATTTGCACGGCGCCTCGCGCCTACTGCGTGAGGCCTTCGTAGCCCAAGCGCACCCGAAACTGCTGCCCCAGGCTAATACTTCTTGTAATTGGGTTTGCGACGGCGATGGGGGCGGCCCCGATTGGGGCGGCCGCGCCCGATTCCGGCTCCGATACCAATTGTTACGCCAAAGCTGGGTTGGGAGCTGGCCCGGCGTTTGGGTGTGCGCTTCTTCTTAGCCTTCCTTATCCTTCTACTCTTCTTTTTGGCTTTCTTTCTTTTCTTCTTCTTATTGATCTTGTTGGGTTCCCCACGCTTGGTATCGTTAGGCTTGGCCTCGTTATTGGGACCCGGCCTTTCAGTGAAGTTGATGACGTAGTCGGGTGTGAAGATCGGGTCAGGATCGATCAGCGGCGCTGTCACTATGAAGGGGAACGCGGACTCGAATGGCGCTGATTGTTTCTCAGGGAGGCTTGCCCATTTGATGGGATTGCCCACGTCGCCGGCAGGCGTAATGCGGATGAGTTTCCCAGGCTGGTCATGCAGGCGGCACTCGCCCTTCTCATTACAGACTTCGATGGC
>JAUVPN010000032.1 GCA_030598645.1 Hyphomicrobium sp.
AACTTCTTTCACGCCACTGTCGCGCAGGTTCAACGCATGCGCATGGCCTTGACTGCCGTAGCCGACGATCGCAACCTTCTTGCTCTTGATGAGATTGATGTCGGCATCACGATCGTAATAAACGCGCATGGCTCCCTCTTGGTTCTTGGATCAGGCCTAAAACAAGTTCAGGCATATTGCCGCCGCCGTATCGGAACCCGGCGCCGGATGACAGAACGGACGAACCTACTACTGGGCCGCCCGAATATTCAACGCATTCGCTCCATTAAAGGCCCGATGGACCGCGGCCGATTGCAGCAATGCCGGTACGTGCGACCACGACCAAGCCCAGCTCTGTCATGATCTGAATAAATTGCTCGATCTTCGACGTTCGGCCCGTAATCTCGAAGACGAAGTGCTCGGTTGAAGCGTCGATGACGTTGGCGCGAAAAATCTCTGCTAACCGGAGCGCCTCGATGCGCTTATCTCCTTTGCCCGAGACCTTGATCAGTGCCAGCTCGCGCTCCAACGAACTCCCCTCGAGTGTCAGGTCATGCACACGGTGAACGGGAACCAGCCTTTCAAGCTGATGCTTGATCTGCTCGATGACGTTCGGTGTCCCTCGCGTGACAATCGTGATGCGAGAGAGGTGCTTTTCGTGCTCGGTCTCGGTCACAGTGAGCGAGTCGATGTTGTAGCCACGTCCCGAAAAAAGGCCAATGACACGCGCTAGCACACCCGGCTCGTTATCGACGAGAACTGACAGCGTACGCGAGACAACTTCCTGCATTTCGCCGGGGCCGACGTAGTGGCTCTTTGACGGGCTCTTGGTAGCGGTATTGGTCATAGGCGCGACTACTGTGATTTTTGTTCCGTCTGGGGCGAAGATGGATTGTCCCCGGACGGCATCTTGGAACCGGGAAACAGCGTTTTGTAGAAAAGAGGAAAGCCGTGTTCATCAACAAGCTCTTTGAAAGCTTCGACGTAGGATACTGGCACTTTGTAATTTGCGAACGCTGCCGTGATGCGCTGACCCATTGCATTGGCCAGCACCTGCGGACTTGGCGCGCCCTGCTGCCTCAGAGCGTCGGGCGGCACACGCGAATAGACGAGCGCAAGCACCTGCGTCTCCATATAATCCTGTGCGATGCACGCCTCGAGCGCTTTCGTATACTCCTCGGAGAGCATGTGCGTCCTATAGCAAGCATCGATGAACTCATATGCGCGGGTAGCGCCACGTCTTCGTTGCAAGGCAGCAAGCCGCGTCGCCGCATCCCTAATGTTGGCTACCTGATCCCACTCTAGGTTGGGCTCATCCGGCGGTGGACTTGCGCCAGCGACAAGCAAGCCGGCTAAGAGCACTGCGAAAGTCCGGCACGCCCTCATACCAGCACCTTGCCCTCATCGCTGATCGCCTGCTCAACCTCTTCCTCAGTGACATCGTCACCAAGTAGCATCTCATTGTGCGCCTTCCCGGACGGGATCATAGGAAAGCAGTTCGCGAGCGTTGCCACCCGGCAATCAAAAATGACGGGTCCCTTCGTATCCATCATTTTGCGGATCGCATCATCGAGTTCAGCGGGATCCTCACAGCTAAGGCCCGTCCAGCCGTATGCTTCCGCCAGCTTGACAAAGTCTGGCAGGCTCTCCGTGTAGCTGTGCGACAGCCGATTGCCATGCAACAACTGTTGCCACTGGCGGACCATGCCCATGTATTGATTGTTCAGGATGAACACCTTAACCGGCAGGTCGAACTGCACCGCGGTGGAAGCCTCCTGTATGTTCATCAGGATGGACGCGTCGCCTGCAATGTCGATAACGAGCGACTCCGGGTGAGCCAATTGAACGCCGATGGCTGCCGGAAGGCCATAGCCCATCGTGCCGAGCCCGCCGGACGTCATCCACCGGTTCGGCTCTTCGAAGCGGAAAAACTGCGCTGCCCACATCTGATGCTGGCCAACCTCGGTGGTGATGTATGGATCGCGATCCTTGGTCAGCGTGTAAAGCCGCTCCACCGCGTACTGAGGCATAATCACGTCACGCGAATTCTTATATGAAAGGGATTTTTTTGCTCGCCACTGGTCGACCTGCTTCCACCAAGCTTTATGTGCAGCCTTGTCCAGCTGTGGTGCCTTTGATTTCCAGATGCGCAGCATATCCTCCAGAGTGTAGGCAACATCGCCGACGATTGGGATGTCCACGCGTACGTTCTTGTTGATCGAGGACGGATCGATATCAATGTGGATCTTCTGCGACCCGGGCGAAAAGGCGTCGATGCGCCCGGTGATGCGGTCGTCAAAACGCGCACCTACCGCGACCATAACATCGCAATCGTGCATTGCGAGGTTGGCCTCGTATGTACCGTGCATTCCGAGCATGCCGAGCCATTGCCTGTCTGAGGCGGGATAGGCACCAAGCCCCATCAGCGTAGAGGTGATGGGATAACCTGTGAGCCTAACTAGTTCGCGCAGCAGTTGGCTGGCTTTGGCCCCAGAGTTGATCACACCGCCACCCGTATAGAACAGTGGACGCTTGGCATTGATCAACAGATCCACAGCCTCCCGTACCGCCGTCTGCTCTGGCTTCATGCGTGGCTTATACGTCTTGTGGGCAATATTCGAGGGACCGACGTAGTTACCAGTGGCAAATTGAAGGTCCTTGGGGACGTCAACGACGACAGGACCCGGGCGGCCAGCCTTGGCGATGTAGAATGCCTCGTGAAGCACTCGCGCAAGGTCGTTGACGTCCTTTACGAGCCAGTTATGCTTCGTGCACGGACGCGTAATGCCAACAGTATCGCATTCCTGGAATGCATCGTTGCCTATCAAGTGCGTTGGGACCTGCCCGCAGATGCAAACTACCGGAACCGAATCCATCAGGGCGTCCGTTAAACCGGTGACGGCATTCGTCGCCCCCGGACCAGAGGTGACAAGCACCACGCCGACTTTGCCTGTCGAACGAGCATAACCTTCGGCCGCGTGCACCGCTCCGCCCTCCTGACGCACGAGCACGTGCTTGACCTTCTCTTGTTGGAAAAGCTCGTCGTAGATCGGCAACACCGCGCCACCAGGATAACCAAAGATGTGCTCGACACCTTGGTCCGAGAGCGCCGCAATCACCATCTCGGCACCCGTCATCGTGCGTGCCATTATCCCACCCCATAAGAGAATACTGCCCGACGCGATCCTGAACCAGATGCCAAAGGGCGTAACTGATCACGTCTGCCGGCTTGAACGTTTGTCCGCAAACTATGGCTGCAAAGATGACCGGTCAATACTATGAATCAATAAATGCTACAGAAGACCTCACTAAACTTTCTATTTCTTTCGTAAGTAGCCACTTCCACGTAATCATGTGTCGTTGCGCCCATGTCAGCTGTCTTCTAGCGTACTGCCGCGTCTCGGCTCTGGTCTGAGCGATGGCCTCCTCGCGCGAAATCTGCCCTCGCAAATGTTGCATCAGCGGACGCACGCCGAGCGCGTTCATAATTGGCAGAGCAGGGTTGAGATGCGAGGCCACAAGCTGGCCCACCTCGTCCAGGCCTCCGTGCGCCATCATCGCGTCAAGGCGCGCCTCGATGCGCCAATGTAGCTCTTCGCGATCAGGCGTAACGACCAAGCGAATTGTATCGGCCTCCTTAAGTAACGGCTCTCCGGGCTGGCTTTGCCATTCCAGCAGCGAGACACCAGTTGCATCCAGCACCTCGAGAGCGCGAACGATGCGTTGCGTATCGCTTGGCGCCAATTTTTTCGCCATTCCCGGGTCTTGGCTGGAAAGAATGCGATGCAGTGCCTCAGCGCCCAACCTTGCGGCCTCCCCGCGCCAATGCGTGCGTACATTATCGGGCGTCGGCGGTATTGGAGAAAGCCCCTCCAACAGGGCCTTAAAATACAGTCCCGTTCCACCGACGAAGATGGCCCGCACGCCGTCTGCTCGCAGTTTGTCGTAGACGAGCTCTGCGTCCGTTCGGTAGCGGCCCACTGAATAAGGATCGTTGCCGCCCACGAACCCAAAAAGTGCGTGCTGAGCGCGCTCTTCATCCTCCTTGCTCGGGCGGGCGGTAAGGATGCGTAAGTCTCGATAGACTTGCATGGAGTCGGTGTTAATGACGACGCCATCGTAGTGCTTAGCCAGGGCTACTGCGAGACCTGATTTACCGCTCGCTGTTGGCCCTGCGATCAAGATGGGACGCCGGTCACTCATGCCAGCAACAGGTAGCGCGCCCACGCGCAAGCGCAAGCGTACTTACGAGAAACCGTTTGCTCAATAGTTGATGGTAGTGCGCAGCCCTAAGACCGCGCCATCCGGTATGGGCTTGGTCGGGTCGTCTGGGTCCGCCACTCTCCCGCCAGGGTTCCAAAAGTACTGAAAGTCAGGCTGAAGGTACCATCCCGGAACGATTTCGGCCGTGTAGGCCACCTCAACCCCGGCTCCATAGGTCGATGTGATTAGCTCGCCCGCCTCTCTCTGGCTGGCAGCCTCATCACGAGAGATACCAACGTAGCCAAAGCCGATACCCAATATATCGTTGGGCCGGGAGGGCATCACTCCAAAGAACGTCATTCCAACCTCCCAGTAAAAGTCCACTAGATTGCGGTCTGCCGGAGCCCCGATCACGCGACCAAAGACCGAGATGCCTTTGGGATCACCACCGCCCGGCATGCGATAGATCATTTGGTCGACGATTGCATAAAGCCCGTAGTTTCCGTCAATGATGCGATTGGGATCGCGTAAAGTTTCGAAGTCGCCAAAATGGTTCCAGCCTCCGACTTTGATCGTACCCGGGAGTTGGCCAGTGCCCTGATGGTACTTGAAGGCGCCTTCGGCGAAGAGCAATGGCGGACCATTGAATTCGAAATCCAAGCCATGTTTGTTGCAGATCTGAGCAAACACAGCGCCGCACGGCGGAGCCGGATCACCATTATACAAAGCGACGAGTAAGGTGGTTTGGTCGTTCGGGTAAAGACCCAGACGGACACCCGGTGTCGCCAGAGGATAGGCTGGACCGCTACCTGGGAGGTCCTCCGCCGCAATCGTTGGCCATCCCCATGTACCGTTGAGGAACGCACCGCTGCCGTCGCTCAACAGAAACTCCGCGTCCGCCGCAAGTTGGCCAAAACGAATTGAGACTTTGTCATCGAAAAGTTTCTGATCGAGGTACAGCTCGAACAATCGTGTTGACGGTAACGCCTCAATGAAACTCACCGGTCTCAGCGTGCCGATATTGGAGACCGAGATACTGCTCCCGTGGATCCAATAGCCGTTGGTGAAGAAGGTCAGGCCCTTCCAGCCCATCATCTTCTCCATGTCGGCTTCGACCACGACCTCCAGACGCCCAGTGTAGTGGGCGCTTTGTTTTAACCCACCGGTCGGATTACCCAGCACCTCGCCAATGTAATTGATGCCATATTGGATGCCGTGCTTGCCAAGCCTAGAGCGCACGCCACCGGGATCTGCGAGATGCTCTGGTAGACTGGTCGCGATGGAGGGCTCAGGGATTCCCGGAATCCGTCCACCTTCTTCTTGGATTGTCTGGGCAGCCGCCGGGGCAATCGCAAACGCCATCGCGGCACACATCGGTGCCACGAGGGCGCGGCAGACCTGCCGAAGTATCCCCCAAAAACTGACCAACGCCTTCATGACCCCGAACCATCGGTGCGCGACTGTTATTCTGTAACAAAGCGTCCGATTTTATATATTGGTCAAGGTGTCCGATATTGGCAGTACGGTTTGATCCCACCTTTCCTTTGCTTTTCCTCACGCTTTAACGGCCCGTGTGACCTACGAAGCACGCTAAAGGCCACAGTTCGAATCAAAAAAAGACTGTGGCGCCGCCAGCCGGCCAGACTTGTCCATCTCGTCAGAACCCGGTAGCGATGAATTACCAGATCCGCCCCGGCAGCACTGGAACGATGAGCTAAAAGCACACAGATGGAGATGGGTATGGCTGAAGAGCCCGTGGTCGCTCAGAAGGGCCCTTACCAGGTTGAGCTCACTGAAGGTAAGCCTTACTTTTATTGCAGATGCGGGCGCTCTCAGAACCAACCGTTCTGCGATGGTTCGCACAAGGACACAGGCATCGAACCTATGCGTTTTACGGTGGATCACACAGGCACATTCAATATTTGCGGCTGCAAAAATACTGACGATGAGCCCTATTGCGACGGTTCCCACCTGATGCTCTGAAATTACATGCCGCGATTGTCCGCAGGGCATACACGATCAGCGCTGAGTCTTCCTAATCTCACCTCTTTGCAAACGATCCAGGTATGAGTTCATCTCCTCCTTCACCACCGGCATGAGAACGTAAAGGCCCGCGATGTTGATGAGTGCCATTGCGAAGATCGCTGCGTCCGCAAAATCTATGACCGACCCAAGATTCATCGCGGCACCTATAACCACAAAAACGCAGAAAATCACTTTAAACGTTAGCTCCCTGCGCCGCCCCTCGCCGAATAGGTAGGTCCACGCCTTCACCCCGTAATAGGACCAAGAGATCATAGTTGAGAAGGCAAACAATACGACCGCCACGGCAAGGACATAAGGAAACCAGCTTATCCCCTTACCGAAAGCTGCAGATGTCAATGCCACACCTGTCAGGCCTCCTTCTGTCGCAACACGCCCGGCCTCGTTATTCCAGATATAGAGCCCCGACTGCGGATCAAACTCCAGCACACCTGTGATAACAATTACCAACGCCGTCATCGTGCAGATAACAACCGTGTCTATAAATGGCTCCAAGAGCGAGACAAAGCCTTCTGTTATGGGCTCTTTAGTTCGAACGGCCGAGTGTGCGATGGAGGCTGAACCAATTCCGGCTTCGTTTGAGAATGCTGCACGCCGGAAGCCTTGGATTAAAGCACCAACAATGCCGCCTGCGACGCCAAGCCCGGTGAACGCTCCTGAAACAATTTGACCTAGCGCCCAAGGCACCTTGTCGATGAACATCGCAAGAATCACGAGCGCAGCACCCACATAGAGCACTGCCATAAATGGTACGATCTTCTCGGTGAAGCGCGCAATGGAACGAATACCGCCCACGATGACGAGAAAGACAACGCTCGCCATAACAAGCCCCGTAACCCATCCCTCACCGCTCAGAATGCTATTTGCTCCTCCCGTCACGTTGACGATTTGCGCGTGCACTTGATTGGCCTGAAACATATTGCCGCCACCCAAAGCGCCCATCACGCAAAACACAGCGAACACAACCGCCATCACCCGTCCCGGCAACCCCAATCCTTTTTCTTCAAGTCCCTTCGACAAGTAGTACATCGGTCCGCCTGATACCGATCCGTCGGGATATTCGTTGCGGTATTTCACTCCCAGCGTGCACTCGGTGAACTTCGAGGCCATACCCATCAGGCCCGCGAGAATCATCCAAAACGTAGCGCCAGGTCCGCCGATAGCAACCGCAACTGCTACACCAGCGATGTTTCCCAAGCCGACGGTGCCCGATAGCGCTGTCGCCAACGCCTGAAAATGACTCACCTCGCCGGCATCTTCGGGTCGCGAATAGTCGCCCTTGACGAGGTCGATTGAGTGGCGAAATGCACGCACCTGTATGAACCCAAAATAGAAGGTGAATATCGTCGCCGCGATAATGAGCCAAAGAACGATCCACGGAATGTCGGTGCCCGGCAGCGGTGAAAAAATGAATTTTACGAACGGTGTTGTTACGGCGCCGACAAACTCATTTATGGTCTCATCGATGGTTTGTGCGTGCACGCTGCTTGACGAGACGAGCAACAGCAACATCGCGCCCAACGTTATCGGCAGCGTCTTGCGATCGAAGATCATGCTTAGCATTTTTTGTGCTTCAATTTTCAGGGTACGATGACGGTGGGAACAGGTGCGCTTTGCGCCAATCCCGAGGCAGCACTTCCGAAGACACGCGTGCTGAGCGAACTTGAACGACCGACGAAAATCATGGCCGCCGATGTCTCGTTGGCTATGGTGCAGATAATATCAACAACGTGGCCATATCGCACATCGCCGTCCGCCGTCGCGCCAGCCTGACGAACCTTCTCAAGCATCGGGTTCATGATCATTTCGTTAGCACGCGTCAATTCTTGTTGACGCGTCTTGTGGCGCTCCACCAATTCTTCTGTCGTCAAAAAACTGTAGGGCGACCACTCCAGCACGTGCACGATCAGCAGTCGCGCCCCCTCCTTAATGGCCCGGTCAACGGCGAATTCCACGACCTGCGGGTCCCTCCCATCATAAGCGACGATGAAGACTTCTTGGGCCATGGTCCCTCCCCGCAGCGCGGTGCATACTCCCGTTAACCGGATCCAAGGGCAAGTCTGCTACCGATTAGGCGATTATTTGTAGCGTAAGGCAACGCTGTCCCCGGAAGCAAGGCAGTGCGGTCGTAAAACCCGTTTGTCCAAACCGTTCCGTCGCGTCGCAAACTCAGCTGGTGCTACACTACGACCCTCGATCGCCCACTCACCTCGTTCAAGACAACGTGCGGGTTTGTAATTAGATGCACACGGCCATGCCAAAAACTCCTAAGGGCTGGCTGCTGACAAGCCAGCGCTTGGCGGCAAGCGGAACGACCACCATGCAGCGTACGCTGCTCGCTTGGTTGATAATATTCTTGCCTCTTCTGCAGCCTCAGATGGCGCGTGCAGATATCTTTGTCGGCATTGCCACACCCGCAAATGGGCCTGGTTCTGAGATCCGCCGCGCGGCCAAAGTATCAGCAGAGCGCATAAATGCCGAAGGTGGCGTACTCGGCGAGCTGATCTCGCTCATCGAGGCTGATGATGGATGCAACAGCGACCAAGGTAGCAAAGCGGCGCAATCTCTCGTAGACCGCCGCGTCGCCGTCGTGATTGGTCACCCTTGTGGGAGCTCCGCAAACGCCGCTGGCCACATCTATGCTACCAACAGTGTCGTCTTGCTCGGGATAACTCGCCACCCTGCCCTCACCGAAAAACGTGCTGGAGAAGCAATTTTTCGGTTCGCCGGTCGCGACGGCCGTCAGGGCGCAAGTGCTGCCGCATATTTCTCGCAAAAATTTCGGGACAAACCTATTGCCATCGTCCGCGATGCAAGCCGCTATGCGCGGCGCATAGCCAATGACGTTCGTGCGGCGTTCAAACAGGCAGACTTTTCAGAGGTCTTGAGCGCAGCTGTCTGGGGTGGGCAGAAAGACTACTCTAAGCTCGTCGCCAAACTACAAGCCGCTAACACCCACGCACTGTTCTTCGCGGGCTTTCCGCTCGAAGCGGGACTGCTTCTGCGACAATTACGTTCGGCAGGACTTAGTACAGTGTTTGTTGGCACAGAGACACTGGCCTCGGCACAGTTTGCCGATACGGCCGGTTCGGCGGCGTCAGGCGCGCGAATTTTGCTGTCACATGACCCAGCTCGCAAACTGACCGCCTCAGGCATTAACCCCCAAGGAGTTGAGCGGCCGGCGACCGGCCCGTTTCTTAACACCTTCGCGGCGTTCGAGACATGGCGCGCAGCCGTTCGCCAGGCGGGATCCATAGCGTCCAATGCCGTGAGTGCAGCACTAAAAAAGGGGACTTTTGAAACTGTCCTCGGAGACGTCTCTTTCGCCGAGAGTGGGGACGCAAAGTTGCCCGCTTACGATATCGTCACATGGAAAAATGACGCGTGGCGCACCATCGATTAATTGCGTGAAATAGAGAAAGCGGCCAGCAAAAGTGCCGGCCGCAATATTTTTGAGATCATGCTAGGACGAAAAATTCAAAGTGTGCGCTAATCCCGCCCCTGCGACGCCGCCATGCACTCGTTCATGAGTCGCCGCTCTATTAAGGCTAGATCCTCCGGCACCTTCTCACCCGACTGGCGGTACCGGCGAATTCTCGCTTGGACCATCGCGTAGCATTCTCGCGGGTCCTCTACTTCCTCGAGCTCTGTGTTGAGCTCCGCAATCTCAGTTTGCATTTGGTTTGCCATCACGCGCCTCGACCCTCTTGCTTCCTAGTACCCCGTCGCCCCGGGATTATCCGGCTTCTGATCGCCATCCACACAAGGATAATCTCGCATTACTTAACTAACCTTGTTTGATGCGACCAAACTTGCAAGGGCAGTTAATGACTGACTGCGCCATACGCGACAATGTGTCCGCAGCTGATGCGCGCAGGCCACGGCGGGATATTCCCCCCAATTGTGACGCGAACTAGGCTAAGTTGTTCAACTCGTCCGGCAGAATTGTAACGCTTCGTGTGCATTGCAGCAAAATTACACACTCGATTTCAAGACTGTCTGCTGGGAGATTTCGCGTCCACTTTTCAACAATGAATTTGACCTGATATGCTGCTGGGGCCACCTGTTGCATCGCGCCGTTCCCCACGCGATTGAAGGCCTGTTGCCGCTCTGCTAGGGATCCCACGACCCTTCCCGAACGCGAGGCCGCGATGATCCCCCGCTACAGTCGCCCAGAGATGACGTCGATCTGGTCGCCGGAGACCCGCTTTCGCATATGGTTCGAAATCGAGGCGCACGCGGCATCTGGACTGGCCGAAATCGGGGCAATCCCCAAACGGGCGGCAAAGGTCATTTGGGAAAAGGGCAATGCTGCCAACTTTGATGTTGCGCGCATCGACGAGATTGAGCGCGAAACCAAACACGATGTCATCGCCTTCCTTACTCATCTCGCTGAGCACGTTGGCCCGGAGGCCCGTTTTATCCATCAGGGAATGACATCCTCAGACGTTCTAGACACCTGCTTCAATGTCCAGCTTACCCGCGCTGCCGACCTGCTGATCACCGATCTCGACCACCTCCTGGCTGCTCTGAAAAGACGCGCGCTTGAACACAAAATGACACCCACGATTGGTCGCAGCCACGGGATCCACGCCGAACCAACAACATTCGGCCTTAAGCTTGCCTATGCATACGCTGAGTTCGATCGGGCCAGGCAGCGTATGATTGCCGCGCGCAAGGAAGTGGCGACCTGCGCAATTTCGGGCGCGGTGGGTACCTTCGCCAGCATTGATCCCCGCGTAGAGGCTTATGTAGCCGACAAAATGGGGCTGGAGCCGGAGACTGTCTCTAGCCAAGTCATCGCCCGCGACCGCCACGCCATGTACTTCTCGACACTTGCTGTTGTCGCCTCGTCGGTCGAACGACTAGCAACCGAGTTACGCCACCTACAGCGCACGGAGGTGTTGGAAGCAGAAGAGTTCTTTTCAGCGGGCCAGAAGGGCTCGTCGGCCATGCCACACAAGCGCAACCCGGTACTCGGCGAGAACGTCACTGGGCTTGCCCGCCTCGTGCGCGCTTATGCACTCCCGGCTCTCGAGAACGTAGCGCTTTGGCATGAACGCGACATATCCCATTCCTCCGTGGAACGCATAATCGGGCCTGATGCCACCGTCACCCTCGATTTTGCTCTCGCACGACTTGCCGGGATCATCGATAAACTCGTCATCTACCCCGCCGCCATGAAAACAAACCTCGAAAAACTGGGGGGCTTGCACAATTCTCAGCGTGTACTTCTGGCGTTAACCCAGGCTGGTCTGTCGCGCGAGGATGCCTACCGGATTGTCCAGCGCAACGCGATGAAAACCTGGAACGAGGGCAAGAACTTCCTGTCTGAGCTCAAGACCGACACCGACGTAGTCGCTCGGCTTAGGCCCGACGAGCTGGAGGCCATGTTCGATCTCGATTATCACCTCAAGAACGCCGATGTGATCTTTGCGCGTGTATTTGGGGACGTAGAATCTTGAGAACCGTCAGCCTACTTCCGTAGGCAGCCGCACATTGGCGCTATCGATTGCAGTGCGGGCCTAGGCAAGTCTCGCCATCGCCTTGCTCATCGCGTCAGCCAATACTGCATTTAAAAAGAATAGAAACCGTGCCCCTTGAACGAGACCGCACGCCGGAACACGATTATGAAGTCGCACCGTTGGCAATGTTGCCGACCAATCGGTTTGCGCGAGATCCCTTTTTGTCAATGGTCTACCTCTCAAGCTACCAAGAATTGCGAAAGGTCAACGGGCATAAGTGCACACCTCAGACGTTGACATCCTCGTCGTGCCGGGATGGCTTGGTTGCGAGCCGGACCATTGGCAATCGCGTTGGGTACGCAATCTGAAGACAGCCGAGTTCATCGGCGAGGATGACTGGACAAAGCCCGAAAAGAACAAATGGGTCGGCAACATCATCACGGCGGTAGCAACCGCGTCACGACCCGCCGTCATTGTCGCGCACAGCCTGGGCGTTATTGCAGTGGCCCACGCGGCCCTCCAGCTGCCAAAAGGTGCCGTAGCGGGTTCCTTCCTCGTCTCAGCGGCCGACGTCGACAACGCGCATCAATGGCCCATCACTCAAGGGCACATATGGCCTGATAGAGGACTTGGATTTGTGCCGATCCCGCTCGAGCCCCTGCCCTTCCCTGCCGTCCTGATTAGCTCCTCCGACGACCCTTACTGCCAGCAACCGCGCGCGCGGCATTTCGCGGCCGCATGGGAATGCGAATTCGTGGACGCGGGCCTCGCTGGCCATATCACGACCGCGTCGGGTTACGGTCCCTGGCCTGACGGCCTCCTCCGATTTGGCTCGTTCTTGGCTCAACTTGGACCCTGAAGGGCCAGCGACGGCGCCAAAATAGTTACCCAGTTCAGCTTTCGTCGTTAGAGGCCTCGATCTCGGCAACCGCTTGGGCCAGGAATTTGCCCATGACCTCGCGAATTTCGACGTCCTTAATAGCTAGGCCTTTTTCGTCGAAATCCGCACGAAGTTTGCGAAAAACATCCTCATCACCCTTTTCTTCGAGATCGGCCCGGCGCACCGCTTTGACGTAATCCTCTATTTGCTGACCTGTAATACCGAGCTTCGCGGCTGCCCACTCGGCCAGCATCTTGTTGCGGCGCGCCTCAGATCGGAACTTAAGGTCTTGATC
>JAUVPN010000063.1 GCA_030598645.1 Hyphomicrobium sp.
CACAGCGGCATGCTGTGAGGTTGATCCTTACCAGCCCTAGAAGCTGTTGCGGCAATGGCACCTTCTCGTCGTTCTGGTCCAAAATTACTAGCTGGCAATTAGCCGCTACTAGACTGGCGTCAATGTCCATCGGATCGGCCAGGTCCTTTTAGCGAAAACACAGAGCCTTTCCATGTGCGCCTTATCCTTTTTTGCCTATCTCAGTCCCTTAACACTGACAGCAAAATTTCATTCGAGACGCACCAAGTGCTCATATTTATGGCCACCAACGCCGCCTGCCATTATGGTGCGTTGAAGATTCTATTGACGCCTAGTCAGTGCTGCGTCGAATATCCGATCGTGGCCCAGACAAGTCCAAACAAAATCTGCAGCAACACGATGCCCGCCTCTCCGCCCAGCGCATGCACCGGCAGCAGCCCGCTAGAAGTGACAGTCCAATAGAGAACAAATCCGGCTAAGGAAGCAGCCAACGCTGCAGGGACGAGTTTTTGCCACTGATCGGCACGCCGGCCCATCACAAAGGCTACAATGATCACGGCAGGATTGAGCAAGGCGATAAGTAAAAGAGTGACGGGGTCAAACGTGGTAATCTCCATTACACTCCCTCGCCGCCGTTCCCCTCAATCTGGCGCCGCAGCTTCTCTTCCTCATACTGGACGAACCAACCGATCATCTGTCGCCACAGCGCTTCGGCCAACTCAGGCGGCAGGTCACGCTCTTCCGCTCGCGCCCGGACCTTGTCGATCACCTGCTGTATACGCCAAGGCACATAGGCCTCACCTGGATTGGACTTGAGTTTCCAGGCCCGGTCGACAAAACCGAAACGTTGCGCAATGAGATCGACGAGCGCACTATCGATGCGATCGATTTCAGCGCGCACCTCGTTCATGTTGGAGCAATCCTGCGCCTTACGCTGGCTCATTTCCTAGTGCCTTCCGCCTTTTCCATTGGCGCCGCCGGGCTAACTGACTCCCACCAGCGATACGGAACGGGAAATCGCCCAGCAGCATCCTCGATCGCTAATGCGGCGCGAAGTATCGTCGCCTCATCGAAGGGCTTGCCGACCACCTGGAGTCCCAGCGGCGTGCCTTGTGCCGACAATCCCGCTGGCACAGAAATGCCCGGCAGACCCGCCATATTGGCCGTGACAGTAAAAATGTCTTCCAAATACATGGCAATGGGGTCCCCCGACTTCTCACCGAAGGCAAATGCAGGCGCAGGCGTGGTGGGCGTCAACACCACATCGATTGAATGCCATGCCTTGTCGAAATCGTGCTTGATAAGGTTACGCACCTTCTGCGCCTTTAGATAATAGGCATCATAATAGCCCGCCGAGAGCACGTAGGTGCCAATCAAGACGCGCCGGCGCACCTCTTGTCCGAAGCCCGCCGCTCGGGTGCTTTCGTAGGTATCTGTCACGTCACTCTTAGGAACCCGCAAACCGTAACGCACGCCGTCGTAGCGCGCGAGGTTGGACGAAGCCTCTGCGGGCGCCACAATATAGTAGGCCGGCAGGGCGTACTTAGTGTGTGGCAAGGAAATGTCATGAATGGTGGCGCCGGCAGACTTGAGCCAATCAATGCCACGGCTCCATAACTCTTCTGCCTCTTTCGACATACCCTCAACACGGTACTCCTTGGGTACACCTACGCGCAGGCCCTTGATGCCCTCGGAGAGTGCTGCCTCGTAATCGGGGACGGGGACGTCAACTGATGTAGAGTCCTTGGGATCGTGGCCCGCCATCGCTTTAAGCATGATCGCGGCATCGCGCACAGTCTTGGAGACGGGCCCTGCCTGGTCGAGCGAAGAGGCGAACGCCACGATGCCCCACCGCGAGCAGCGCCCGTAGGTCGGCTTCATGCCGACAGTACCGGTCAAGGCAGCAGGCTGGCGGATAGAGCCACCGGTATCCGTTCCGGTTGCCGCCAAGCAGAGGTCGGCAGCAACCGCGGCCGATGACCCCCCGGAGGAACCGCCTGGCACCAGCTTGTCGGGCATCAACGCACCGTCCGCGCTTTTGCGCCGCCATGGCGAAACGACGGGACCAAAGGCACTCGTCTCGTTCGAGGATCCCATGGCAAACTCGTCGCAATTGAGCTTGCCGAGCATCACCGCCCCAGCGTTCCATAAGTTGGCGCCAACTGTTGACTCATAAGCGGGCATGAAATCGTCAAGGATCTTTGAACAAGCCGTGGTGCGCACACCATTCGTGCAGAACAGATCCTTGTTACCCAGTGGCAAGCCTTCCAGAGGTCGCGCGTCACCTGATTTTAGGCGCTTGTCGCTTTCCGCAGCCTGGGCGAGCGCCACTTCTGGCGTGGGCAAAACGTAGGCATTGAGCCCAGCATTGCTGGCCTTGATCGCGGTAAGAAAGGTCTGTGCTAGTTCTGTTGCGGAAAACTGTTTTTTGCGCAGCCCTGCGCGCGCTTCGGCGATGGTGAGTTTATTGAGTTCGGTCACTTATCGTCTTCCAATCAAAACCATTTTTTGGTTCTTAGAGCCACATTGCAACTGATCAAATAGCCCACCGTGTACCCTATTCGACCACCTTGGGCACAACGAAGTAATGATCCTCAACCATCGGCGCATTCTTGACGATGTCGTCAGCAATGTCGCCGTCCGTGACCTTGTCCTCCCGTTCTTTTAACTCAATGGGTACGACGCGCGTCAACGGTTCCACTAAGGATGTGTCAACCTTGTCGAGCTGCTCGACCCAATTGAGAATACCGGAAAGTTCCGACTTGAGACCCTTCGCCTCCTCATCGGTGATCTTGATACGCGCCAGGCGCGCAATGCGCCGGACAGTCGCCTCGTCGACCTGCATAGTCCCTCGCCGTTCTTCTAATGAAAGGTGGTCCAAAACAATTGCAAGCTCTCTTAGCCCCGCCGCAACAGCTTCGCAACTCGAAGGGACAGGATGCCCGGCGCACCGCTTAGCGACCGCGCCGTCGCGATAGAAAGGGGCCAAGAATATCGGAGCTGTCGTCGGTCCAAGGATGAAGCCCACCCCTTTTGAAGTCCCGTGCCCCCGGAAGAGCCCGAAACGGGTCGATGGCAACGTCACGCTTAGCTAAGACCGCAATCGTCGAAGACAGCTGGGCATAAGTGCCACCTTGAGCCGGGTCGGAAATAATCAACCCTTTTAGCTCGGGAACTAAGGGCAGTGTTGCTTCGAGTACCGAGTCGAGATCGAGATGGCGATTGGAAATGTGCAACACGAGGACGCCACTCGCACTCAACTTACGAGCATAAAGTTTCAAAGCCTCCGCAGTCATGAGATGCACTGGCACGGAATCAGAAGAAAACGCATCAATAAGGATAAGGTTGAAGCTTCCATCGGGCTCCCTTGCAATTGTTATGCGGCCGTCGCCTACGACGATATCGGCCTTCGGTTGGCAGTTGCCCAGGAACGTAAAATGGTTCGAGTTGGTGGCAATATTGACTACGAGAGAATCGATTTCGTAGAAGCGCCATCGCTCACCCTTCTTCGAATAGCAAGCGAGCGAGCCGGCACCCAGGCCGACGATGCCGATGCGTCCCTTCTCTCCCTTCACTTGGAGCGCATCCTGCACAATACGGATGGATTTTTGGATCGGACTACCAGGATAGTAATAGGTTCCAGGCGTCGTATCGCTGATCAGCTGACCTTCTCCATCACGTATACGTTGCGAGCCATGCAAAGTAGTACCGTGATGTAGGATATTGTAATCGCCTTCCTTCGATTGCGTGACACGATAGACCCCGAAGTAGCTGCGCTCTGCGCTAGCGCGTCTGACCGCCGAGGGCAGCATGACCACGGATAGAAACATCAAAAGAGCAGCCACAAGCTGACGTGCTGGGTGAATCCAGAAGGCCAACATCGCAACGGCAAATAAAAATGTGAGCGCTGCAGTAAAGCCCCATGCGCTGAACCGCACACCGAAGCCGGCCGCCCATAGCGATCCGTAACGCACCAAGGCAAGGCCGATCACAAACATTCCGCAGAGCCAAATGAGCTCACGCAAATTGTAGTCGCTGCGGGTGAAGACACCAGGACGGCATGCCATTGTAAGCGCAATGAGCAATGGGTATTCGAACACTTCTGAGAACAGCCTGGGCGCGATCAGCGCCGCAAACAAACCACCCAGCACGCCTCCAAACGACATCCATAAGTAAAACTCGGTGAGGTCGGGCACGCGCGGGCGCATGGTGTAGAGCGTACGATGGGCGATGAGGGCGGAAATGAAGAACACCGCAACGCCTGCTGCACTAGTCAACGCCCACGACTCGAGCTTCACCTGCGACAGCTCAAGAAGCGAAAACGCGACCACGAAAAGGTGCGCAGCAAGCAGCAATCGCATGGGAATGATGGACGTCTCACGAAACGCAAGCACGAAAGTGAGGAGATATAGGGCAAGCGGCAGCACCCACAGGAGCGGCGCAGAGGCAATATCGCTTGCAAGATGAGTGGTGAAAGCGGTTAGCAGGGCCGCGGGCACCAGCGTCAGACCGACCCAGCCAAGGCGATCGCGCAGTGTGGGAACCTCGAGAGCAGGTGTCTCTGCCTCAGTTTTGCGAGCTACCGCAGGCGCATCGCCGCGCAATATACCTTTGCGCATGATCAAAGAGCACACCGCAAGAGACGCTATAAGCCCAACAAACAAAAACACCCAATAGCGACTGAGCGCTGTCACGCCGAATTCGGGCTCGAGCACAAATGGATAGCTCAGCAACGCAATGAGACTGCCGAGGTTTGAGGCAGCATACAAAAAATATGGATCGCGCGCGTGGGGACGCCCTGTTGTGGCAAACCAAGCCTGCAGCAGCGGCGCGTTGGCCGCCACGGCGACGAAGGGCAAGCCCACTGCGAGTGTGAAGAGTCGAAGTTGCCAAAGGTAGGGTTCTCCGGGTGGGGACGCCGTCCAGCCCTCAGGCAATCCGACGGGCAGTACCAACAGAGCTAGTATGGCCACTCCGATGTGCACGAAGCCGGTCCACTCCATAGGCACTAAACGCAACAAAATATGAGCATAGACGTAGCCGGCCAGGAGCGCTGCTTGAAAGAAGCATAGAGCGACCGCCCACACAGAGTGCGAACCGCCCAAAACGGGCAACACCATCTTGGCAAACAGCGGCTGAATGGCAAAGAGCAAGAATGCGGAAAGAAACGTCGTAACCAAAAAGAGCCCCAGCGCCGCATTGCCCTCGGCGAACACAGGCGGCGCAAGCTCTACGGAACGCGATTGTCGCTTGACCGGTGATCGTCGACTACGCACGCGTCCACCCATATTGCGGAGTCCTCGCCCCCAGCGGCTCCTAAGATTCCTTAAACTAAACTCTAACCGCCTCTCCAATCTTCGGCACAACGACGTTGTGCCCCTTCATTTCAGATACAAAGGCATCGGCCGTCTGATCGATTATCGGAAACGTGCCGTAGTGAGCAGGGAAAACCGTTCTGAAATCAAAGAAAGTCTTACACGCGTGCGCCGCCGAGCGTGCGCCCATGGTAAAGCGGTCGCCGATTGGAACAATCCCGATGTCGGGGGCGTATAAAGAATTGATCAGGGCCATATCACCAAACACCTCAGTATCACCCATGTGATAAAGAGTATTCCCTCCCTTGGCGCGCAGGATAATGCCGCACGGGTTCCCCAGGTAGATGCCATTGGAGGAGGATGAATGCAGCGCGTGCACCATAGTAAGATCAAAATACGCGCTATTGACCGTACCGCCGGTGTTCATCGGCTCGACCTTTTTGGCACCTCTCTCGGCCAGATGCATGGCCAGCTCGAACACTGCAAACAGCGTGGCGCCGCGTGCCTGGCAAATCTCTGGCGCATCGCCCACGTGATCGTCGTGGCCGTGCGTGAGCGCGACGTGCGTCACGCCCTCAGTTGCTGCATTCCACTCCGTTTCCGAGGCCTCAAATGTCGGGTTGCCCCTGAGAAATGGGTCAATAAGGACAACGCTGGATCCAGTCTCTACGCGAAAGCAAGAATGGCCAAACCACGTAATCTTCATTTCTCAGAGTCCTCGGCACCGCTAGGAATTGCAAAAGCGGCGCGGAGTATAAGCAAGGCCGGGCTAGCAACAATAGGCTAACGCACAAATGACGAAACCATCGGGAAATGAGACCAGCAATGCCCAACGCGGCGTCACATTGGAGTGCGCCGAGGACTTCGCAGCCAGGCTCCGCCCTGCAGCGCGGCTCATAGGCGTCGATGCGGGGACCAAAACGCTTGGCCTTGCGCTCTCCGATCAAACGCGCACCATCGCTTCCCCGTTGAGCGTGCTCAAACGGACAAAGTTTACTAAGGACGCCGCGCAGTTGTTAGAGATTGCCGCCGAACACCGTATCGCAGGGTTCGTACTGGGGCTGCCGACCAACCTCGATGGCACCGCTGGTCCACGCGTTCAAGCAACGCGGGCATTTGCCAAAAACCTCAACATACTCTCGGATCTGCCCATCTTGCTTTGGGATGAACGCCTTTCAACGGTAGCAGCCGAACGCTCGTTGCTCGAAGCAGATACCAGCCGCAAGCGTCGCGCCGAGGTTGTCGATAAGGTCGCCGCCGCAATAATCCTGCAAGGCGCCCTTGATCGCATGCAAGCCCAGAAACATTAGCTCTTGCCTACCCATATGCGTTCTTGATGATACGGCTGACCTATGCATTCCGTAACAGTAGGCGACGGTATCAAGACCTGGCGGCGGCTTTTGTTGCCCTCGCGGCAGCGCAAAGATGGGGGCGTGGCTGCGCAATACGGCCACGGACAACGCATCCCGGCACCCTCTATCCGGCTTGGCAGGGTGGCGTCTCGTACTGACAATTCACACGTGACGTAAAAGCAAAGCGCAATCACACCCCATTTGGCGACGCGCGGGTAATAATTGCGCGCGTATCTGCACGTTCCAACCCTTGTCCATAAGTCTGCCGCGTCCGGCCGCCGAGCCGCGTTGCAATGAATGCATCGGCGACGGATGCCGGCGCATGAGCATTTAGGATTGTGGCCGCTGCTAGAGTGGCCACCCCCTCCGCTAAGGTCCTTCCTCGCTGATCAAGCAGTACTGGTTCGTGTAACAGATTCTGAATACGCTCGTGCGCGTACGTTAAGCGTCCATCGTCCTGCGCAAATTGCCTAAGCTCTTCCATCACGACTTCGGCAGCTTCGGGCTCGCGTTGCAGGACGCGCAATACATCGAGCGCCATGACATTACCTGACCCCTCCCAGATTGAGTTGACTGGCACCTCGCGATAGAGGCGGGCAAGCGGCGCCTCCTCTACGTAGCCATTTCCACCGAGACACTCCATTGCTTCTGCTACAAGTCCCGGCGCGATCTTGCACACCCAATACTTTGTAATGGGTGTCATCAGCCGCCGCCACGCAGATGCGCGCGGGTCATCGGCGCGGTCGAACGAACGTGCAAGGCGGAAAGCAAGCGCGGTCGCCGCCTCCACGTCGAGCGCAAGATCTGCCAGCACCTGCTCCATCAGGGGGTGGTCGACCAGCTTTTTCTCGAACACGGTGCGGTGCTCGGCATGATGGATGGCGTGTGCCAACGCCAAGCGCATGAGACTGGCTGACGCGACAGCACAATCCAAGCGCGTATGCGTGACCATCTCGATGATTGTGGACACGCCCGCGCCCTCCTCGCCGATAGCGCGTGCCCAGCAGCCATGGAACTCAACCTCAGACGAGGCATTTGACCTATTGCCAAGCTTTGACTTGAGACGCTGCAGACGTAGCGCGTTGATTTTACCATCAGGCAAAAAGCGCGGCATCACAAAACAGGTGAGCCCCCCCGGCGCCTGCGCAAGAACGAGAAACGCATCCGACATGGGAGCTGAGAAGAACCACTTGTGACCTGTGATAGTGTATTCTCCACCTGGCCCGCTTGCGCCGATCGGCTCCGCCTTAGTAGTGTTGGCGCGCACATCCGTGCCTCCCTGCTTTTCCGTCATACCCATGCCGAACGTAACGGCATTCTTCTCGTCTGCAGGCACAAAGCGTGGATCGTAGCGCCGCGCCACTATCTTGGGGATCCACTCCTGGGCGATCTCTGGTTGCAGGAGCAGCACTGGCACGGCCGCATTCGTCATTGTTACAGGGCAACAATGACCAGCCTCCATTTGGGACGCCATATAGAAGGCTCCGGCACGGGCCACATTTGTATCGGTAGGGGCTGACCCACCCCCCGTCGCAAGATGCGTCCAGACGGATGAGTGCAGACCCTCCGCACAGCTCGTCTCCATGCACGCATGATAGGCAGGATGAAAAATGACAATGTCGCGTCGATATCCCTGACGATCATGCGTTTCGAGCGTGGGAAGGTGCTCATTCGCGAGCCGTCCCTGCTCGAGCGCTTCGGCACTGCCCGTCACCCGGCCGAAATCGGCAAGCGATTTGGTGGCGTCTCTACCGCCCTCACGCCTCACAGCCTCTTGAAGCGCCGTGTCCGAAGTGAACAGGTTCACGTCCTCAAACGGCGGAGGTTGATTTAGCACCTCGTGCGTCAAGAAAGGCCCTGCCATGGCGCCTTTGCTCCCGAATCAGCTCAAGTAGAGACTTAACGCTAACAAGTTCCGCAAAGCTAAGCACGCTTCAGGCAAAAGCAGCGCTTGCCGGAAGACGAGACTCCCCGTATAGAAACGACTTTAATGACTAGTGCCACTGCCACAGTAGAAGTGCTTCACTTCGCCCATCGCCATCTCCTCACCTGTGAGGGGCTGAGCGCGGAAGAGATTAATTTCCTTCTCGATCTGGCTGACAACGCCGCTGACGCTAACCGCCAGACAGGCAAAAAGCGCGATGTTTTACGTGGGCGCACCCTAATCAATCTGTTCTTTGAGGCCTCGACAAGAACGCAGGCGTCCTTCGAACTTGCCGGCAAACGCCTATGTGCCGACGTCTTGAATATGAACGTCTCCACGTCGTCTGTTCAAAAGGGCGAGACGCTGCTTGACACGGCCATGACACTCAACGCCATGCGCCCCGACATTATCGTCGTACGCCATCACTCTGCTGGCGCCGTAGAGCTCCTGTCGCAAAAGGTTGATTGCTCGGTAGTCAATGCCGGGGACGGCGCGCACCAACATCCCACGCAGGCACTGCTCGATGCCCTCACCATTCGCCGAGCAAAAGGTCGTATCTCTGGACTACTGGTCGCCATCTGTGGCGACATCCTCCACAGCCGTGTCGCACGTTCCAACATTAACGTGCTGAATGCGCTCGGAGCGCGCGTGCGCATCATCGCGCCCTCCACCCTTCTGCCGGCGGCATCGGAGCGCCTCGGGGCCGAGGTACTTACCGACATGTGGAAAGGCGTCGAGGGCGCCGACGTCATTATGATGCTGCGCCTCCAGCGCGAGCGCATGCAGGGTTCCTATGTCCCCTCGACGCGAGAATACTTCCACTTCTTCGGCCTCGACGATGAAAAGCTTGCCCGCGCCAAACCGGATGCGCTCATCATGCACCCCGGGCCTATGAATCGCGGCGTGGAAATTGCCTCAACCGTCGCAGACCACTCGCGCAGCGTCATCCACGACCAAGTAGAAATGGGCGTCGCCGTACGCATGGCCGTGCTCGAAGCGCTCGCCCGGAACCTTCCCCAATGATGAATGTCGGCACCATAACCCCGCACAGCTCAGTGAACGGTCGGGC
Organism: Hyphomicrobium sp.; assembly: GCA_030598645.1. The sequence continues at coordinate 9,640 of JAUVPN010000063.1, forward strand.
GCACATCGGATCCACGGCATTCATAAACGCGCGCCTTGTCGATCCTTCGTCGAACCGCGACGAACCTGGGGGGATCCTGATCAAGGATGGTGTTATCGCCGACATTGGCCCCCACTTGCGTCGCAACGCACCTGAAGGTGTTGAGGTTGTCGACTGCAGAGGTCACGTTCTGGCGCCCGGACTGATTGACACGCAAGTATTCACTGGCGAGCCCGGAAACGAGCACCGCGAGACCCTAAAGACGGCGAGCCATGCCGCCGCCGTGGGCGGCGTGACAACAATTGTCGTAATGCCCGACACGAACCCGGTGATTGATCAGGTCGCACTCGTGGACTTCATCCAACGCCGTGCCCGCGACAACGCCATTGTTCACGTCCACACGATGGCGGCCATGACAAAGGGGCTCAGGGGCGAGGAGATAACGGAGATCGGCTTGTTAAGACGGGCCGGGGCGATAGCCTTCTCTAACGGCAAGTCCAGTATTGCCAACACTCGCGTGATGCGCAATGCGCTGCTCTACGGCCGCGACTTCGATGCGCTAATCGCTCATCATACGGAAGACCCCTACCTCTCTCAGAATGCAACCATGAATGCCGGCGAGGTGGCGACAAGACTTGCGCTACCGGGTGTCTCCAAGGCCGCCGAGACTATCCTCTTGGAACGCGATTTGCGCCTCGTTGAGATGACAAAGGGGCGCTACCACGCAGCCACCATTAGCTGCGCGGAAAGCCTGGAGGTGGTCCGCGCTGCCAAAGCACAAAATCTGCCGGTCACCTGCGGCGTTTCTATCAACCATCTAACGCTCAACGAGAATGATATCGGCCCCTATCGCACCTTCTTCAAAGTGCGTCCGCCTTTGCGCCGCGATGAGGACCGTGTGGCGATGATAAGAGGATTAGCATCGGGCGAAATTGATATCATCGTATCCAGCCACGACCCCCAAGATACCGACGACAAGCGCCGCCC
>JAUVPN010000049.1 GCA_030598645.1 Hyphomicrobium sp.
GTGCCTAAGGTGCCGACCTTCCGCGCTCCTCGCGATGCTCCGAACGACTGCGCCGCATCCGGTAGCAGCCAGAGGTCGTACTGGCGCGCAAACCGCTCGAGTGCGTCATAGTCGGCGGGCAGCCCCAACATGTCCACGGCGATAAGACCGACCGGCTTCAGGCCATGCGTGCGAGCGGCATCAAGTCCAGCCCCGAGCCCATCGATAGAAACGTTGATGGTGCTCACGTCGACATCGACGAAGACCGGCCTTGTCCCCGAGCAGGGGGATGGTCTCCGGCCTCGCGGGAACTTCCGCTGCGTTGAACGATAGTGGTCAAGTACAGAGCAGGCGTCCATGCGGAGCATGGCTTCGCCACGACACGTTCCGAGATGCCGAGCCGTTCTTTGGTGGCGTCGACGCAGGCGCGGCGGGATTGAGGGGCATCCTAGAAAAAGGCGGAAATAAAAGTTTTCCATAAAAAATTAGCGTTATATCTTAAGGTTACGATATAAACAGAATATTAGAAATTAACCATTTGCCCTAAGATCATGTTTCGAAAGGCTTGTAACTCCTTTACTTGTGTTAGGGTTATATCTTAAGATTACGATCTAGACTGAATATTAGAAATCAACCATATGCCCTAAGACTTTGTTCATAAGGGCACTTTGCTTGCGGTTGACGGCATGAAAGCTGGCTACGCTGGGCAGGGTGATCAAAGTAACCGCGACTATGCGATCCTCCCTGCGGTTTCTAGCTATTGCATGGCAAGAGGCGAATTTTCGGCCGCGCTTCCGCTGCTCGATTTGCTTGAGAGCGTGGGCTGCGGCGTAGTGATTCTGGATGGCACCGAGAAAATCACCGCAATCAATTCTGTAGCGCAACAATTATTGCAATGCGACATACGTTTGACAGATGCCGGAAGTCACGACCGTATTTCAGGCTTGGTCAACCGGTTACTAAAGGAGATATCGGCTTCCTCTCCGGAATCTGAGAAGTCTTGGGCAAGTCTGCCACGTCATTCGGGGCGCCCAATAGTTATATTTGCGTTCGACACTGACGAAACGTCCCGAAGCCGTGCCTTGATTCTCATCGATTTGAGCGTCTCACTAGTGCCTAGCCCGACCGTATTGCGGCAGATGTTCAAGTTGACCAATGCCGAAATTAACCTTGCCTTGGCTATAGCATCGGGCTTCGGTCCATGTGAATTCGCGAGCCGAACGCAAGTGAGCCGAGCAACAGCCCGCTCTCAACTTGCATCTGTATTCGCCAAGACAAACACTCGGCGCCAGGTGCAGTTGGCCGCATTGCTCGCACGCATTTCCCTCCTCCCATCATCTAAATTCTCCTCTTTAAGTCTGAATTCGAATGAGAATGCTGAGAAGGCACCGCGCAGATCAAGACATTCGATATCGTTTGGATAGTCGGCCTCGGAAAAATCTTAGGATTTTGGGTCGCCCATAAGCAATTTTTTGCGATGTTTAGAATGCCGTCGCTGTGTTTTGATTGGGGACGCGTCGGCCGCGGGCAGTTCCCTGCACGTGGACATTCTCGGTATTGCGGCTGAGGCGCTGGGGTGACGTCCTGGCGCCTCCATGGTGCTCCCAAAGGGCGACCGCTGTTGGACGCAAAGCAGATCAATGATCAATTTTCTCAACATGCATTTTGCATAGGTTTTTAGGAGTGCGACGATGGGCCTCCCGGCGATCGGGCGACTTAAGAAAGCGGCAAAGATGAACCTCGACAATAAGAAAATTGCCGTTATCGGCCTTGGCTACGTTGGCCTACCCTTGGCCATCGCGTTCGGAAAGAAGAGAGCGGTCATTGGCTTTGATGTTCGTCGAGAGCGGATCGAGGAATTAAAACGCGGAAACGATGCAACACTTGAAGTCGATGCCGATGATCTCAGATCTGCAAAGCATTTTCGCCTGACGGATGATGGAGAGATGCTGAAAGAGTGCGGCGTCTTTATAGTGACAGTGCCGACTCCGATCGATCGCGCGAACCGCCCGGACTTAACGCCTCTCAAGAAGGCAACGGAGACTGTGGGCCCGGTCATGTCAGACGGAGCCGTCGTGATTTATGAATCGACCGTCTATCCAGGTTGTACAAAGGACTTTTGCGTTCCAATCCTTGAGCAACTGTCCGGCCTAAAATTCAACGAGGGTTTCTTCGTCGGCTACAGTCCCGAACGCGTCAATCCTGGAGATAAAGAACATTCGCTGACGACCATCACGAAGGTGACGAGCGGATCGACGGCACAAGCAGCGGACGCGATTGACCGGCTCTACGGATCGATTGTCACGGCCGGGACGCACAAGGCGAGCTCTATCGAGGTCGCGGAGGCCGCGAAGGTCATCGAGAACACGCAGCGTGACTTGAACATCGCGCTCATGAACGAGCTCGCGATCATATTCCAGAAGCTCGGCATCGACACGCTGGAGGTGCTCGCCACCGCATCGACCAAGTGGAACTTTCTGCCGTTCAGGCCTGGCCTGGTTGGCGGTCACTGCATTGGTGTCGACCCCTACTACCTCACCCACAGGGCCCAGGAGGCTGGTTATCATCCGGAGGTGATCCTGGCCGGACGCCGGATCAATGACGGCATGGGGGCTTATGTCGCCGACCGCGTGGCGCGGCTGATGATGAAGAAGGGCTTTCCGGTGGTTGGCAGCCGCATCTTGGTGATGGGCCTGACGTTCAAGGAAAACTGTCCCGACTTTCGCAATTCCAAGGTCATCGACGTCATCACGGGACTAAAGGACTACAATGCCGAGATTGATGCCTACGACCCTTGGTTCGATCCGGAGGAGGCCAGGCACGAAATCGGCTTTCGGCTGGTGGCTGGCGAGCCGGGGGAAGGTGTCTACGACGCGGTGGTGTTGGCCGTGGGCCACCGCGAGTTCACGGCCCTGAGCGCGGAACGCATCCGCGCCTTCGGCAAGCCGGGCGCGGTGTTCTACGACGTCAAGGGAGTCTTCGCCAAAACGGAAAGTGACGGGCGTTTGTGATGAAAGTCCTGGTCACGGGCCATGCGGGGTTTATCGGCTTTCATACCGCCAAAGCCCTTCTGGAGCGCGGTGACCAAGTTGTCGGCTTTGATGTGGTCAACGATTATTACGACCCGAAACTGAAGGAAGCACGGCTCAATATCCTCGAGGACACCGCCCGCAAGACGAATGCCGGCTATCATTTCATCCGCGCCAATCTGGCCGACCAGGCGGCGGTCAAAGCCTGCTTCGCCGAGCACGCCTTCGACCGGGTGATCCACCTCGCCGCGCAGGCGGGGGTGCGTAAGCCGGCGACGCCGGTGCGCGAGGGTGTCGCTCGCTTCGTGGAATGGTATTGTCAATATTATGCGGTCTGATTACGGGCAGGCAATTCTGCGCTTTCGCACCTAGGGTTCCCCAAGACTTATTTTGGCTTTGCGCGGGTCCGGCACCAGTCGAGCCAGACATTCTCCTCACCCTCCCAATCGACTTTTCACCTTCGCACGAACCGTCGGTTTAACAATGACGGTAATGTGCAAGCGCTTGAATATGCCGTCGCCAACTCAGTGTCTCGGCTCACATCGGGACGCCGTCCGGGGTCCCATTCGGCGCCTCTCCCCTTCTAATCGCCGTCGCCATTAAGCGTTACCTGGAGACGCGGAACAGTCTCAAAGCGATATCCCATGCGCCCGGCGACTTGGGATGGTGACGGCTACTTTAGGTTGGTTTGCCTGCCGGGCAGGAGAATCGTGGTAAATGCGGTTAACGCTTATGGCGCTCGCTTGCCTTTGCAGCCTCGCAGATTGTGGCGGCGAGATCTTTGGCTTGCGCCGGGTTTTGCTGGCCCGCCCCGAATCGGTCGCCTAGTTGGAATGTTAGTTCAAGTGCGGTCGTGGCGCTACCGTCGGGGTAGCTGGCGGAGTGCCAGACGAGGCCGGTTTAGTTTGCCAGAGCGGCACCCTGGTCCAAGGCGGGCGATAGCCCAGCGATGAACGCGGGCTCTCGGCTGTATGCTCCGATGTCCGCTTCTGGCAATTAGGGGACATCTAAGCCGCCGATGAGAATGTCCGCTGTTGGGCGTAGAGGGCACATGGCTGGCACACTCATGCTGGCCTGTCACGGCCTATGGTTTCGAATGTAGGAGACGGCCTCAAGTTCGCTCAACGGTACGCTTGCGCGAGTTACAAGACGAGACATGCCATGACCTGACATGAAAGCACCGCCTATCACGAAGCAGGACACGCCGTGATTAGTCGCGTACTTAGAATGGTGAGTGGTCCAGCAACAATGGAACCGAGTCCTTACCTCTGTCTTGGAGCGACGCGAAAAAGTAGCGGACGTAGGACTAACTGCGTTCAAAGGCGCGTTAGGTTGCGCGCCACCGCCGTCAGTTAATTGAACGTGTCGCCAAAACTCTGCTTGAGGACGATATGCTTCAGGCTGATCAGATAGACGCACTCATTACAGCCGCTGCAGACAAGCAATTTGCCCGCCCCGAACTATGAACGTACGTGAATTCTGCCTTAAGTGCTTTACGGACTGACGGCTCAGGACGGCAGCCGATACGGTGCCCCTGTGGAGCAGAAATCCACATCGAAACAAAATTGCCGATCTGGACCCCGTAAGGGTCTGACGATCGTCTTTGCAGAAAGCCCTGCTATAGAGTTTGGTCAATGAGTGGAGTCGACAAGCTAACGATTTGCTCCCCAGCGATGCGCAAACGAAACGAGGCCAACCAGAAAACCAAAACCATAGCTCAAGTGCAGAATAGCAAATACAATGGGCAACAGCGGCATATATTTCCACCGGGTGCGGGCGGCTGTTACAAACGAAGCGATCAAATTGGCCACCGCATAGCTGCCGACCAACATGGCCAACAGCCACCAGCCAAATGGGGTCGTGATGGCCAAGAGCAAACAAACGCAGAGTGCCGCGACAAAGAGCGGCGGCGCAAATTGACGGGGCTGCATCTGCATGGGATGTTTCTGCAGTACACGCACTTTCCAATAGCCATATTGATAATATTGTTTCCAAAACTTTGTTAGCGAGCTTCGGCTGTATAAGTTCGCGTGAACATCTTCAGCTAGCAGGATCTTGGCACCCAATTTGCGCATCCGATAGCTGTATTCGTCATCCTGGTCGCGTACGAGTTCCTCATCAAATTCGCCGGCTCGCTGCATAATGCTGCGCCGGTACGCCGGAAACAAAACCGTGTCCACTAGCAGCGTTTTCCCTTTGGCCGTGCGATAGGGGCAGCCACCAACTCCAAAGTGCGAACTCATGCCAACGGCAATCGCCTGGCCGACCAACGAATGGCCTATGGTTTCAATCGGCCCACCCACGCAGTCGATCTCTGGGTGATTCTGCAAATGCTCCACACAGCGCCGCACATAGTCTGGCGCAATTTCACAATGTCCATCTACGCGCCCAATAATTTCGCCTTTGGCATGACGACACGCTACGTTGAGGGCGGTGGGAGCGATTTTTTTGGGATTATCAACCAGCTTAAGATTGGAGTTCCACTGTATCATCCCTTGGATCAGATCGCGCGTCTTGTCTGCAGACATGCCGTCGGCTACAATAATCTCCATCTTCTCTGCAGGCCAATCTTGATTGAGTACAGCGCCAACGCTGCGTTCAATAAAGTCTTCTTCGTTGCGGACGGGCATAATAACAGAAACCAACGGAATGGCGGCTGAATCGGTTATTATTGATTTGCCTCTCTTCTCTAACCGATGAATCATTTGTAGGCTTCCTTCACTCAATTCGTATTTCTAACCCAAGTTTTAGCCTTGAACGAAACCGGGCCCAAGGTGTCATTCTTAGTCTGTAGGTTGGCGAAGAATCTCGTGTTCGGCAACGAAATGCGGATTCTTCGGCGGAAAAGCTGCCTCCGAATGACAATAATTATGAAGGCTTGACGAAACACGATGGTTGCCATGAACATCGCTACCCTAAATCTAAACTCCGTATTCCGGATTCCTTGTCAACTCCCGAGAGAATCTCTTCACAAAACTGGATAAACTTCCTAGTCCACACCTTGTCGGAAAATTGTTGCTGTCTGCTCTTGGCGCCTTCACAAAGTGAGACAAACCGAGCCGGTTCGTCGTACAAACATTGGATTGCATCCCGCAACTCTTGGCTGTTACCTGGTTCAATCAGGACACCGCAGCTTTCATCCACAATTTCTGGGATCGCCCCCCGACGCGTGCTGATCACGGGCATCTCATGACAGAACGCCTCGATGATCACCCCGGGATAGCCTTCCGTATCGTAAAAGGTTGGCAAGAGCAGGGCGTCGTAGCGCCAGAGCTGTTCGGCAATCTGTTCCCGGCCCAAAACGCCCCCGTAGCGAATCTGTCCTTGGCCGCCCTCGTCAATCTGCTCTGCTGTGTAGTCATAGAGCGGTCCAAAAACGTCAATTGATACGCCATCAGGCAGTTGGCCGGCACACTCTAAAATGGTGCCAATACCTTTCATCTCTGAGACATGTCCCAAAAAAATCAGTCGCTTGCACGAAGTGCGCTGAAAGGACGAATCCGGCTTTCGCGCGCCCATAAGTTCGAGCCGCGTATAGTTGCTAAACCAGGCTGGGCTGCCCTGCCCGATCTGTTGGAAAAATGAGACCAACCGCCTGGTTTCCAATAGACACCGGTTGGCAGACAACACGGTGTTTCGCAGCAACCACTGGCCGAACCCGCTACGCGCCTTATAATATTCGTCAAACCACCCACCAAAAAGCCGCATAATGAGCGGTTTGCCATAGAGCCAGGTGAGCCCATAGACCAGAGGGCCAAACATGAACATTCCACGGCGGCTGGCGTGAAAGGAGACCAGATCGACACGAGCGCCATAGCGCAGGATTCCCCCCACGACACGCACCGCCTTCCACAGGTTAACCAACGCATTGTTGTGCAGGCGCCCACGCGCGGTGTTTAAAGTGTGAACGTCAAATTGTTCATTGCGCTGCAAATCTTCAACCAGATACGAAAATAGCGTTGTGTCGCCGCCAATACGCGGCGGCAGCGGCCCAATCAGCAGAATCGAGATCGGTTTTAGTAGGGTTTCGCTATTCATAGCCATGTTCGCAAAATTGCAGCAATTTTTGAAAGGCAAGTGCCGGGTCAAATTCGACTTCAATGCGCATGCGGGCATTTTGCCCAATTTGGTTGCGCAGTATGGGATCAGCAGCCTACCACAGCATCGGTTTGGCCAATGCTTCTGGACTGTGTGTGGTAATAAAACCGTGCACCCCCGGCTCGATCAACGTATCAATCCCATTGACCTGAGTGCATACACACAGGATGCCAACTACCATTGCTTCCAGCACCACATTGGGCATGCCCTCATAGTCCGACGAGAGGAGAAAGATATCAGCGGCGCAGATCAGCTCACGCGCATCCTCGACCGGGCCGATCAAGCGAATCGCAGCTGGATCTAGACCAGCAGCTTGAATTTGCTGCTGTGGCGTGTCGCCCAGCCCCATATCGGGACCAGCGATAACGGCATAGACGGGCTGCTGCTGATTGGCCAGCACAACGGCTTCTATAAATCGTCCAAAATTCTTCTGTGCAGTCAGCCGCCCCACGCCAACCACCAAAAGTGCATCATCCTGGAGCTGAAGCCGGGCGCGCCAGCGCACCCTGTGTTCTTGTATATCCGTCGGGGGCTGCGCACTGCCTAGCAACGATTTGACCAATGGGATTCGCTCCACTGAGAAGCATCGCATCCCAGTTCCTGGCATGCTGACGAACCGTCTGGCGGATTTGCCGGTAGATGCGCGGGTTTGCGCGCCAGAGCTGATATAGATTGGGATAATAGGGCAGCAGACAAAGCGAGATATGCGGGTGATCCAGCACAAAGGCCGCGCGCCCCGGCTCAGGCACCGCCCGTCCGACAAAAACGATCTCGGCCGCCGAACCAAAGAATTTCGCGAAAAAAGGGCATAAGAGTCGTTCGTCGACAGCACATTACCGTCGCGCCAGAAGGGCTGGTCGATAAATAGGGCGAGCCGGACGCCGCGCTCACTTTCTCTCGGGACATATTGCATCATTCACACAACGTCCATAGCTGGCGAGCGATCTGCTCCGACTGATGCGCCCGTTCGATCGTAGCCTGCGCCCGCGCTCCCATCGCATGCCGCATGTCCGCATCAGCCGCCAGGCGGACGACGTACCGGGCCAGATCATCCACGTCGGGCTCGGCTATGAAGCCGCTTGCGCCGTGCTCAATTAGATCGCTAACACCGCCGACTTTGGTAGTAACGCACGGCACGCTAGCCGCCATGGCTTCCAGTATGACATTGGGCATGCCCTCCCAGTCCGAGGAGAGTAGTAAGATATCGGCGGCGCACTGCAGCTCGCGAGCATCATGCACTGGGCCCATTAAGCTAACTGTCTCCTGCAAGCCAAGCCGCGCTAATTGAGCCTCAAGATCGGCGAGACAGCCAAAGTCGGGGCCCGCGATCGCGGCGTGAGCCGGAAACTTTCGCCTTACCTGTGCGATCACATCGATGAAGCGAGAAAAATTCTTTTGGGGGGCCAGCCGACCAACTCCAAGAACCAACACCGCACCGTCCCTCAAGCCCAGTCGAGCTCTCCACTTTTCGCGCCATGACCGCGCACACTCAGGAGAGACGACGTGGACACCGTTCGGAACATAAACGATCCGCTTTGCTGATCCGTTGCGATCCCAGAGTTGCGCCTGCGTTTCGCGCGAATTGCATACGATGGTCGAGATACAGGCCAGGCTCCACCATGACCAGAGCCGAGCCAGGTCTGGAGTGAGTTCGGCGAACAGCGCGTTGCGAAACGAGCCGATCCGTCGGACGCCGCGTCCAATTAGCGTGAGCCCGAAGCCGTTTGTGTACGACGACCAGGAAAAACAGCACTTCACATCTCTGGCGACGCAGTCTGCGCGGAACTGCCACAATTTTGCGAAACGGCTGCCGCGCAGGAGTACCACAGGAATACCAAGCTTTTGGATCGGAGCTTCCCAGCAACCGAGTTTGCCCGCTACATACACGATTGGCGCCCAGCGGCTGCGATCGCAATGGGCAAGAAACATGTAAAGCTGCCGCTCACTACCTCCCATGCCGAGCTGTCCGATGAGCACAGCGATGACCTGCGGTTGGATCGGTTCGTTGCCTGTGTGGACCTGAACTTCTTGCCGCATTAAGCTCTCACATCGTGGACAAGATTTGCGGGCTCATGTCGATACAGCCTGCATAAGCGTTGGAAGCCTGGGCGCGCCGAGCTGAGCGCACTCAAAACATGCTCTCTCATCTAGGTATTGGCGCGCCCAGGCATCCAGCATGAGCAGTCGCCAGAGTAGTAGCCCGAAGTTGCGATGACGGGGCGATTGGTGCAACTTCGTGATCTGCTCTATCCCTTCGCGATCCCAGAATTCAAACAGGCGCGCCTCGGACGAGAGGAGCCGCTCCTTAACCATGTCCACTCCGACTGGCTGGCGGAACCAGTCGTTCAGCGGCACGCCGAACCCACGTTTGATACCCCGTTGCACGCTTGCTGGTAGGCAACGCGCTGCGAGCGACCTGAGCGGCAATTTGCCTTCCTCAGAGTTTAGCAGCGATGCTCGTGGGAGCCGCGCAGCCCACTCAACAAGACGATAGTCTAGAAAGGGCGAGCGCACTTCAATCGAGTGGGCCATAGAGGCTCGGTCGACTTTAACCAACACGTCGTCAGGCAAATACATTCCGTAGTCGATATACTGCTGGCGATTAGTGACTGGTGCCCCTCGGCTCAAACTCCAACGTTCCCAAATGGCGCGCCCTGCTTGCGGCGCGATCGAGCGCAGGTCCGGACTGACCGCCAGCCATGTTGCGGGGTCACTGGGCAAATAGTCGAACGCGGCCGCAGCGCCCTGATCAGGCAGGCCGAGCTTGAGCATGCGGTAGTGCGTAGTCGAAGTGTCAGGAAAGAGCCGCGCTGCCCACGTCAGGCCCCATGCGGCTAAACTTGCCAGATTGATCAGAACCTTGTGACGCTCCGTTTGGATATAGCGGCGGTAGCCCCCGAAGGCCTCATCCCCGCCGTCGCCCGAAAGGAAAACAGTGGCGTGCTGCGCCGCCGCCTCGCACAGTCCAAACATTGGAAGTGCTGACGGATCTCCGAAGGGTTCGTCGTAGACCCCCGCCAGCCGATCTAGATCGGCCAGTTCAAATGGTCGCTGGATGATCACGCGGTGTTCCAGTCCAGCGTGCTGCGCTGTCGCACTGGCTAGGGTCGTCTCGTCCGCGTGCTCCTCTTCGAAGCCGACGGTTAGGGCCAGCGGCGACGTTTCAGATGCCTGTGCCGCCAGAGCCGCCACCAATCCGCTGTCGATTCCGCCTGATAAGAACACACCGATCGGGACGTCGCTACGCAGTCGAATACGAACTGCGTCGAGCAACAGGTCATGCATCGCGTCGAGTTCGGTGGGTGTGAGCGGGCGGTCGCACGGATCGTCGCTCAGTTCAAGGCTCCAGTAGGGTGTTGAGCAGGCTCGGTCTGGTGCGTCGAGGGAGCCAGTTAACACATGGCCGGGCGCGAGCTTGGCGTACCCGGAGAAGATACAGGTCTCGCAGGGCAGGTAGCCCAGCGCAAGATACTCGACAACAGCAGCCGGGTTGATGTGCCGAGGGGTATCAGGCCAAGCCAGCAGCGCCTTCAATTCCGACGCGAACCGTAGTCCCCCGTCCTGCAGAAAATAATATAGCGGTTTGACGCCGATCCGGTCGCGAGCGAGGAGGAAAGTGCGTGCCTGTGTATCGACCAGCGCCAGCGCAAACATTCCGTTCAGCAGCGATAGGGCTTGAACGCCAAGACGTGCCAGCAGCCGCAGCAAAACCTCGGTGTCCGATCCACTGTCAAAGCGCTCGCCCTCGCGCTCCAGATCACGGCGCAGCTCGAGATAATTATAGATCTCGCCGTTAAACACGAGCCAGAAGCGCCCATCAGGGCTGCGCATTGGCTGATGGCCGAGTGGACTGAGATCGAGAATGCTGAGTCTTCGAAAGCCGAGTCCCCAACCGCGCCCTTGCTCAAGCCCCTGGTCGTCAGGGCCGCGATGACGCAACAGACGAGACATTTGCTCAACAATCGCTGGCGGCCGTCGAACATTTGGGCCAAACCAGCCACAAATACCGCACATGTTTCGGGCCTATACTGGATGTCAGCCCGGCAATTGCGAGACCGCTTATTGCGATAGCATTCGGCTGCACATAACGGATTGGATTTACTAGCCGCTAGTATGGAATTTTGAGTGATCTCTGTCGTCATGCATTTGCACTAAGTGTGCGCACATAAGAGCCCGGCGTCGTAACGCGGCTTTTCGCCGCTAATCAGATTGCGGCACCGCATACAATAATTTCCAGCCAGCTTTTCCGCAACCAGAA
>JAUVPN010000143.1 GCA_030598645.1 Hyphomicrobium sp.
ATGTACCGGGCGTGCCGGGCATCGGCGTAAAGACGGCGGCCGAACTCATTAACGAGTACGGCGATCTGGACACGCTTCTGGAACGCGCCTCCGAAATCAAACAGCCCAAGCGCCGCGAGAGATTAATCGAATTTGCCGATCAGGCGCGGTTGTCGCGAGAGTTGGTGACTTTGAAGGACGATGTGGCAACGAACGTTCCCGCGGATGCACTGGGCGTCCGCGATCCCGACCCATCGTCGCTTCTCTACTTCCTGCAAAGCATGGAGTTCAACACGCTAACACGGCGCATAGCTGAAGCGCTGGGGGCCGAGCCGCCGGCGTCGCTTAAGGAGTCCGTCGGGTCGACCGTGGCAGGCAAGGCGAAAAAGGCTGGTGGGGCAGCCATCAAGATGGGGAAACAGGTTGCGGCTGAGACACCTGAGGCTGCTGTGCTGCACGCTGCGGAAGCTGCAAAGACCCCATTTGATCGCGCCAAGTACGAGACAGTCACTACATTGGAGCGGCTCGAAGTTTGGATAGCTGAAGCTAGGAAAGCGGGCCGCGTTGCCTTCGACACGGAGACCACGGGCCTCGATCCAATGTGCGCCGACCTCATCGGTTTCTCGCTAGGTGTGGCAGCGGGCAAGGCTTGCTACGTGCCGCTTTCCCACCGCAATCAAGCAGCAGGGCTAGATTTTGGCGATGGGGGGGACGTGGTGCAGGTGCCCATTGGCAAAGCGATCGCCGCGTTGAAGCCACTGCTAGAAGATCCTTCTGTCCTAAAGATCGGACAAAACCTTAAGTACGATTACAACGTGCTGGCGCGGCACCGCGTTTTCATTGCATCGCTCGACGATACGATGCTGCTGTCCTACGCGCTTGATGCAGGCAAGGGCGGCCATGGGATGGACGAGCTTGCCATGCGCCACCTCGGACACGCGTGTATTTCGTTCGATCAGGTGATGGCACATGCACCCGGTAAGAAATCGGAAAAATCGTTTGCCGAGGTGCCGATTGATAAGGCGACAGAGTACGCGGCGGAAGACGCCGACGTAACATTGCGTCTGTGGATGATGCTGAAACCGAGACTTGCCGTGGAGCATCGATCCACAGTCTACGAAACTCTGGAGCGTCCACTCGTTCCTGTCATTGCCGACATGGAGCGCACTGGGATAATGGTCGACCGCACCATACTCGCCCGGCTGTCCAGCATATTCGCTCAAGAAATTGCGCGTCTAGAGGACGAGGTGAACGACCTCGTCGGGCATAAGTTCAACCTCGCGTCTCCTCGCCAGCTCGGTGAGCTTCTATTTGATCGCCTGAAATTGCCGGGTGGCAAGAAGACCAAGACAGGGCAATGGGAAACGCGCGCAGGATTGCTCGACGACCTCGCCGCCAACCAGGAATTGCCGCCTGATGCGCGCAAGCTGATCAATACAATGCTGGAGTGGCGCCAGCTGACAAAGTTGCGCTCTACCTACACTGATGCCTTGCCCGGCTATATTAATCCGGACACAGAACGAATCCATACATCCTATTCGCTTGCGGCAACAACAACTGGTCGGCTTGCGTCCTCTGACCCCAACCTGCAAAACATTCCCGTGCGCACCAAGGAAGGACGCGAGATACGCACCGCCTTCGTGGCGAACGAAGGCATGAAGCTCATTTCTGCTGACTACAGTCAGATCGAGCTGCGCGTGCTGGCGCACATCGCCGACATTCCCCAGCTCAAGAAGGCGTTTGATGACGGCGTGGACATTCACGCGATGACAGCATCAGAGATGTTTTCCGTGCCCCTGATAGATATGACGCCAGATGTCCGCCGGCGTGCCAAGGCCATAAACTTTGGAATCATCTATGGTATTTCGGCCTTTGGTCTCGCCAATCAGCTCGGAATTTCAAAGCAAGAAGCCGCCGCCTACATCAAGACTTACTTTGAGCGGTTTCCCGGCATCCGCGACTACATGGACGCTACCAAGAGGAATGCGCACGAGCAGGGCTATGTGGAAACGATCTTTGGTCGCCGCATCCACTACCCTGAGATCAATACCCGCAATCCCGGCATGCGTGGTTTTTTCGAACGTGCGGCGATTAATGCCCCCATCCAAGGCTCCGCCGCTGACATCATTCGCCGCGCCATGATCCGCATGCCGGAGGCCTTAGCGGCGGCCAGCCTCGATTCTGCGCGCATGCTCTTGCAGGTGCACGACGAGCTGGTGTTCGAGGTAAACGACCCACAAGTTCACAAAACCTTGAAGACGGTGGTGCAGGTCATGGAAGGCGCGGCCCTGCCAGCGCTTTCACTTAGCGTGCCGATCCACGTCGACGCTAAAGCCGCCGAAAACTGGGAAGCGGCGCATTAGGCATACGGCTCTTGCTGGTTTACCCGAAACGACCCGCGTAGCGGACCATCAGAATCACTTATGTGTTGAGCAAGAAAATGCAATTGGATCGCAAGGGTTGATTGGCCTATCAGACGATGGTGGAACCAGCGAATAGTCGGTGGGTCACGAAGGAGATAGGATTATGAAGGTTTGGACCAAGCCCGCAGTGCGCGAACAGGAAGTTGGCCTTGAGGTGACGTCATACCTGCCGGCTGAAATCGATATCATCTAACTATATCGAGTACTGTGTTGTTGCCAGACGGCGTCCATCCAACTGGGCGCCGTTTGATTGTTTTCGTTACCCTCGCTTGTGATATGAACGGGCGTACAGCGGTTCTTACGGTCATGCATCTTTGTTTTCTTTTTTCAGACCGGTGATACAGCTATCTCTACGTGACGTGAGCGCCGCGGGTTGCGACGGTCAGTTGGTGGTGTCCCGCGCGTATACTCGATCGTGCGAATGAACTCGCGAATGCGAGGCTGGATCTCAGTGCGCCACCGGGTGCCATTAAAAACACCATAGTGACCGACGCCCTCTTGCACGTAGTGTACCTTCTGATGTTGGGGGATATTTGTGCACAGGTCATGAGCTGCCTCGGTCTGGCCCAGCCCGCAGACATCGTCACGTTCACCCTCAACCGTCATCAACGCGGTATCGCAGATGGCCGAGCAATCAACCACTTTGCCGCGGTGGATCATCGTGCCCTTAGGCAGCGAGTGATCTTGGAACACCGTTT
The DNA here is from genome assembly GCA_030598645.1 of Hyphomicrobium sp. Next base: position 3,101 of record JAUVPN010000143.1, read on the forward strand.
TGATTGTCTGCAGGTAGAATTCGGCCGTTAGGTCCATAACGGCTAGGTATTCCTCATAGAAGTCCTGGTGTTGCTTGACCGAATCGCAGTCGCCCTGAACTAGGTTGTTGAACAGATTGACATGAGCGTTCATGTGGCGCTCGAGGTTCATGGTCATGAAACCGGTAAGCTGCATGAAGCCTGGATACACCGGGCGCATGAATCCTGCGTGGGGAAACGGTACAGTGCTGACTACTGTGCGCTCAAACCACTCCATGGGACGGGACTCGGCGAGCTGATTAACGCCCGTCGGGTTGCGCCGAGTATCGATGGGGCCGCCCATTAGCGTCATGGATGCGGGCTGACAGGGGTCATCTATGCCTGCCATGTGCGCAGCAGCAGCCAGAACCGGGACCGCAGGCTGACAAACGCCGATCACGTGCGTGTTAGGTCCGATAAATCTGATGAAATCGATGACGTGATCAATGAAGTCGTCGAGGTCGAAGCGCCCCATTGCAAGGGGGATGTCGCGCGCGTCGATCCAGTCGGTGATATAGGTCTCGTGGTCGGGCAGCATGGCCTGGACCGTGCCGCGCAAAAGTGTCGCGTAGTGGCCTGAGAGGGGTGCGACGATTAGCACTTTCGGGTCCGAGCGCGGACCGGTGGCGGTTTCTTCGCGTTCAAAGTGCAACAGCTCGCAAAAGGGCGTTCGTGCCACCACATGCTCGCGGACCGGAATGTCGAGGTTTCCGACCTGGGTCGTTTTCAAACCGAATTCCGATTTACCGTAACGCCGCGTGACGTTTTCGAACACTTCGCAGGCCGCCGTGAGTTGGCGAGCCATGGGCGTGGCCCTGAGTGGATTGAATGGCCAATCGAGCACACTGCGCATGCCATTGGCGCCAGCTCGCATGGGCGAGAGCACCGCGTGGGCAAATTCATAGGCAAAGTAGTGCATTTTGCGGGCACCCTCTTTCGCTGCGGCGCAGCGAAGCACGCGTGCACTGCAAGACTATGTTACCAAACTGTTGCGTTGACCAGTCAAAAGCCGCGTCTGGTTGCCGCGATACGCCTTATATGGGTCGGTAGAGCAGCTGACTGTTCCCTTTGAGACACAGCCGGTGCCACAGCGAATCATCCTCTCCCGAGGTGTCGTCGGAAAACTTTGCCCCTGCGTTTCCGCTTAAGACGGTGCGATGACATAATCGCTTCTTAACGCGGCCCGAGACCTTTGCGTATTTTCTGGTGTAAGTTTGGTCCGCCTGGTGGAACGGCAGCCTTTCGAGATCGACGATGACAAAATCACAGCGGCCCGGTGGACCGCCTTCTCCTCATGAGGGCTACCATCACTTCGAGGATCGGCGAGTGCCGCAACGTGCGCAACAAGTTCGTCGACGTTCGGCGCAACGCGCAAGCTCGCCTATCTTGGTTGGTCTCGTTTATGGCGCCATTGGTCTGCTGGCAGTTGCGGTCGGAGTCGTCACCTTCTTAGTAATATCTCCGCCGACCGACTTCATCCGCAATGAGATTGTTGCACGCGTGAAGACGGAGACAGGCCGCGACCTGCGTGTTGCCGGACAGGCCTCCCTCTCGTTTTACCCGACGCTTGGCGTGCGGCTTGGCGACGTTTCCTTGTCGCCCCCCCCAGGCATGGGTGGCCCGCCGTTCGTGAAAATCTCCAATCTCGACATTGGTGTTCGCTTGCTGCCGCTGTTGCGTCAGGAGATCGTCGTCGACAAGTTTGTTCTGTACAATCCAGTATTCGAGCTTCGTGTTGACGGTAATGGGAAAAAGAGCTGGGACATGGCGTTACGCGCAACCAGCGGCCCCATCAGGCTTGCCGAGGCTACTCGAGCCCAGAACACACTGCGGGATTTTTCCACTGGAACGAAAGGCTTTCTCGAGAAGAGACTGGTTCAAGGACAAGGCGCAGCAGGTGTGCCGAATGGGTCTGCCGCCAACAGCCCAATTTCGGAGTTGGTACTCAACGATATTCGAATCGATAATGGGACCCTGCGCTACTCTGACGAACGCGACGGCAGCAGTGCGCAAGTTGGCGCCATCAATGCACGTCTTGATCTCGCATCGCTCTCGCAACCGTTAGGCGCCAAAGGCAGCCTCGTCTGGTCCAAAGAGAAAATAGAGTTTGATGGCCAGCTGATGTCACCGCAGCTGTTGCTCGAAGAGCGTCCGGCAAAGCTGGCGTTCACGGTCTCCAGCCGGCCGATTAACATCAGCTATGATGGCTCCATGACGGCGGGGAAGGCCTTCAAGCTGAATGGCGCGGTCGATGGGCAAGCCAACTCGCTGCGTGGGCTCGCGCAATGGCTTGGAACTGATCTTCCTCCTGCTCCTGGTTTCGGCAAGCTTTCGCTCGCGGGGCAACTCACCACGACCGAGAGTGCTGTTCGCCTGTCGCAGGCTAAGATCGCGCTGGATGGTGCCACGGCTACGGGTGCGGTTGGCGTCGCCTTGGCGGGTGTGCGTCCGCACGTGGTGGCGGATCTCAAGGTTTCGGGTCTCAATCTTGGCAATTATGCCGCCGACGAAATGGATAGCGGGTCATCGTCTGGTAAAAGGCGCAGGCCTACCTCATCACGCACTGCGCCCAAATCGTCCGAGCCGCAAACTATCGAGGAGCTTCTGAAGCGCTCTGAACCCAAGGTGAAGGGCTACGCAAAGCGGTCGGGATGGAGCGATCAGCCACTTGATTTGACGCTCCTGGGTCTTGTCGACGCCAACGCCAACCTGTCGGTTGAGCAGCTCTCTTATGGCGATATCAAACTGGAGTCTACGCAGCTTGCCGTGGCGCTCAGGGATCGCATCGTCAAGGCGACCTTCAATGATGTGAAACTCTACAAAGGGCGTGGCAATGGCGCAGTCACGCTGAACGGGACAGCGAATACGGCCGTGCTGGGCGCGAACTTTGCGCTTTCTGGCGTGGCAGCTGAGCCGCTGCTGAAGGACGCCGCCGGCATGGATTGGCTCGCGGGCACCGGCAATTTCACACTGGCGCTGACCGGCAGCGGCCGAACAGAGGCCGCGATTGTGGCCGCGCTTAATGGAAAAATCGACGTCGTCATGTCCGATGGCGCGCTCATTGGGTTCAACTTGGGCGGTGCGCTACGCGCCTTGTCGCGAGGCGAAATTCCAGATTTTTCAAGTGCGCCCACAGACAAAACCGACTTCAGCGCATTAACGGCTAGCTTCAACATTGAGAACGGAATCGCTCGGAATAATGACCTGAAACTTGCGAGTCCGCTAATGCGCGCAACGGGTGCTGGTACGTTTAATCTTCCACAGCGCACGCTCAACTATACAGTGCGCCCCAAGTTGGTTGGGAGCCTATCTGGTCAGGGCGGGCGGACGGACTTAAGCGGCATCGAGGTGCCCGTCAACATTACGGGGCCGTGGAATAACCCGGAGATTGCGCCCGATATTGCCGGTGCTCTCAATAGCGAAGGCACCGTCGAGGCGGTAAAATCAATTGGCAAGCAGTTTAAAGGTAAGAACGCTGAAGAGATCGTGGATGATCTGTTCGGCAAGGGGGAGGATGGCGGTCCTTCCAAAGCGCAAAAGCTGATAGACGGCTTTTTGGGCCGTTGAAGGGCGGCACTGAACGTTGCAGCAATCAGCGCGATCCGCCGTATCGATTGAGAAGGCATTAATAAGGCGGCAATTTTTTTTGGCGCGCGGCGCACTTTTTTTCTTGCGCCAAGGGGGGGGGTGCCTCATATGACCCCCCTCCGTTCGTCCACCTGCCCCTAAGGTAGAGGAATTCCAACACCCCAAAGGTAAGGAGCGGGCGGGTCACATCTGTCTACTGGTTGGGGAGGGTCAAATGGCCTTTTATGACACCCTCTTCCAATTGGGGATGGACTTGACTCGTTCAAGCACCGCCCAAGAGGAA
>JAUVPN010000065.1 GCA_030598645.1 Hyphomicrobium sp.
AAATCCACAAGAACGCGCCTCTCCAAGACGCAAGTTCTTCAGGGCCCTGACGGGCGACGGGAGTTAAGGCGCGCGCCTTGGTAGCATCCGATTGCCTTGACAGTCATGTAGAATATCTTGCATCGGAATCCACTCAGCGGCGCGGCGCAATACCCGCCGACAAAACAATCTATAAGGAGACTATGATGTCGACCGCCGCGCTAACGGCTGAGCAGAACATCCTTGCATCCGGTTCTGACACTTTTCTTGAGCGTACCGGCGATGCTGTCGCGGCGGCGGATCGGGTCCTTCAATCTGCCAAGACCGGCGTGCGGACCAAGATTGAGGACGCTGGTAGTATTGATGCGGCCCAACACGCCGCTCACGGGCTTGCCTGGTTAGCCACCACGGTGGAGGGCCTGCGCCAGATGCATGTTTGGGGGGCGCGGCTTTCAGCAGACGGGGACTTTGGCGAGTTAGAGCAGTTGACCCTCGCGGTCGCGCTCGCGGAATACCTGGCGCAGATCAGTGGCGGCATTCCGATGAGCCAAGGCGAGATCATCCGGCCTGGTGCGCTTGGCGTCTCTAGGGATGACATTCGCAGGTTCGAGGACAATGTTGCCGACCTAATCTCGACCGGATCAAGCCAGGCATCAAAATCTAGGTTAGCCGAGTTGATTGCGGCCCAGCCGGAGGCAACCACCTTTGGAAACACTGGCCTCGATGAGTTGCACCGTGAGATGCAAGAGCAGATGCGTCGCTTCTCCGAGGCCGAGGTCGTTCCGCATGCGCACGAGTGGCACCTCGCCAATGCCTATATCCCGATGGAGATAATCGCTAAGCTCGCCGAGCTCGGGGTGTTTGGCCTGTCAATGCCGGAAGAATACGGTGGTCTTGGCCTCGGTAAGGAGGCGATGTGCGTCGTCTCCGAGGAGCTGTCGCGCGGCTACATCGGAGTGGGCTCGCTCGGCACGCGTTCGGAGATTGCCGGTGAACTTATTCTTAACAACGGCACCGAAGAGCAGAAGAAGACTTATCTTCCCAAGATTGCGAGTGGTGAGATTCTACCCACCGCCGTCTTCACCGAGCCCAATACGGGTTCCGACCTTGCATCCTTGAAGACGCGTGGGGTCAAAGACGGTGAAACTTACGTCGTCACCGGACAGAAGACGTGGATTACGCATCCTGTTCGTGCCGACCTTATGACGCTGCTCGTGCGCACCAACCCGGACGAAAAGGGCTACAGGGGTCTATCCATGCTGTTGGCGGAAAAGGCACGGGGCTCCGACGACGAGCCCTTCCCCGACGACGGTATAACGGGGGGTGAGATTGAGGTTCTGGGCTACCGCGGCATGAAGGAATACGACGTATCCTTCGACAACTTTAAAGTCCCGGTTTCGCAGCTCTTAGGCGGAGCAGAGGGTCAGGGATTTAAGCAGCTTATGAATACGTTTGAGGGCGCGCGCATTCAAACAGCGGCGCGTGCTGTCGGCGTGGCCCAGTCGGCAATGGACCTCTCCCTGAAGTACGCTCTGGAGCGTAGCCAGTTCGGCCAGCCGATCTATGGCTTCCCGCGCGTATCAAATAAAGTCGTTATGATGGCGGTCGAGACTATGGTAGCGCGTCAGCTGACCTACTTTGCCGCGCGCGAGAAAGACGAAGGTCGCCGCTGCGATCTCGAAGCCGGCATGGCCAAGCTTTTAGGTGCACGCGTGGCCTGGGCGAACGCCGACAATGCCCTTCAGATTCACGGCGGCAACGGCTTTGCGCTTGAGTATCAAATTAGTCGCGTTTTGTGCGACTCTCGCATACTCAATATATTTGAAGGCGCGGCGGAGATCCAAGCGCAAGTTATCGCGCGACGCCTCTTGGAGGGCGCGAACTAGCAGCGAGATGAGTGGCAATGCCAGAGCCGCACGATCCCCGCGTCGTTTCCCTCATCGCCAGCGCGACGGAGATTGTGCACGCAATCGGAGCAGGCGAAATGCAGGTTGGGCGCTCACATGAATGCGACTGGCCGCCGGCAGTTCTTGATATCCCAGCTCTGACGCGCCCAAAATTCAAAGTTGACGGATCCAGTCGCGACATTGATCAAGCCGTGCGCTCACTCGTCGAGCAAGGGCTTTCCGTTTACGCGGTCGATGCCCTCTCCCTGAAGGCGCTCGCACCGGATGTGATTATTACCCAGGATCAGTGCGAAGTATGTGCTGTTTCGCTTGCTGACGTGGAGCGCGCTGTTTGTTCCTGGACGAACAACGCGGCTAGTATCGTCTCATTGCGCCCTCACAGGATCGCCGACGTCTATGGGGACATCTCTCGCGTGGCGGCGGCGCTTGGCCGATCCGAGGATGGCAAACGCCTCGTTGCGTGCATGCAAGCACGCATTGCGGCCGTCTCGGCGGCAGTTGATGGTCGGGACAAACAGCGCCTGGCCTTCATTGAATGGGTCGACCCGCCCATGTCGGGTGCCCACTGGATGCCAGAGCTGATCGCGGCGGCCGGAGGGATCAACTTGTTCGGTGAAACCGGTGCATCATCGCCATGGATTATGTGGAAAGATGTCGCCGCGGCCGACCCAGATGTGATCCTCGTTGCACCGTGCGGCTACGACATACCGGTCACGCTACGCGAGATGCGCGTGCTAGCCCACAAATCGGACTGGCAGAATTTGCGTGCGGTGCGTCAAGACCGTGTGTTCGTCGCAGATGGCAATGCCTACTTCAATCGCCCTGGTCCACGGCTTGTTGAGAGCGCGGAGATCTTAGCTGAGGTTTTGCACCCCGATGCTTGCGACTTTGGACACCATGGTAAGGGCTTTGTGCCCTACGCCGTCGAGGCGGTTTCGACGCGTCAAGCAACGCGGCCATGACGGAACGGTCGATCTTGATCACTGGTTGTTCGTCGGGCATTGGCCTTGCTTCTGTGCGGAAGCTGAAGGCGCGCGGCTGGCGCGTTCTTGCTACGGCGCGCAAGGCGGAAGATGTTCAGCGCCTAAAAGAGGAAGAAGGCGTCGAGGCGCTGTCTCTCGACCTTGCCGACGCCGCTTCTGTTGCTGCTTGCGCTGAAGAGGCTCTGTGGCGCACAGACGACAAACTTTACGCGGTATTCAATAACTCTGCCTTTGCGCAGGTCGGCGCGGTGGAGGATCTGAGTGCGGAGTTGTTTCGTCGCCAACTTGAAGTCAATGTCGTTGCCACCCACGAGCTAACAAGGCGCGTCGTGCCTTCCATGCGGCGCAACGGTGAAGGCCGTATCGTGCAATGCTCGTCTGTTCTTGGCTTTGTAGCCGGTCCTTTCCGTGGGGCCTACTGCGCTTCCAAGTTTGCACTCGAAGCGTTATCAGACTCGATGCGGCTGGAGCTGCGTGACACAGGCATTCGTATTTGCATCATTCAACCAGGGCCGATCTACAGCCGGTTCATCGAAACCGCGCTTGCCAATTTCAAGCAGACTATCGACATCGAAAACTCCCCCCATCGCGAGCTTTATTTTGCGCGGCTCAAACTCATGGAGGCTGGGGGACAGAAGCGCTTTAAGCTGCAGCCGGAGGCTGTTGCAGATAGGCTCGTGCATGCAGTCGAAAGCCCCCGGCCCAAGACGCGCTACCGCGTGACGATGCCCACCCATTTTTCAGCTCTCATGAAGCGCGTCTTGCCGACGCCGATTCTCGATCGCCTGCTTGTAAAGATGTAAATTGCGCTCGACAGCACGGGGCATCAAAGACTTTCATTCATGCGGCGCAGGCGTTGGGCGAGCCGTCGCATCAGCTGCAGCGCAAGCCTCGGATTCTGTTCCACCATATATAGGAAGGCGTGCTCGTCGATGGCTGCCACTTCGGTCGGCTCGAGTGCAACTGCCGTTGCGCTGCGCGGCGATCCGTCGAGCAGGGCCATTTCGCCGAATGTTCCGTTTGGACCGACGTTTTCCAAAATAGTTCCGCTTGCCACGAGGTTTACTCTGCCCGAACGGACCACATACATGTGGCTGCCCTCGTCATCTTGGACAAAGATCTTTTCGCCTGCCTTGAAAGTCTGAAGCGGAAACCGACCCTGCGCTAAGTGCTCGAAATCGAAATTAGTCTCAGTCATGTCTTGTTCCGCGTCACTAACGTTTGCGAGGCGTAGAGACTAAGCCCGGCCGATCCTTGCGACAACTGTTCCGAGCCGGTCTACTTAACCACGCAACGCGTCGTATAGCCCGCGAACTGCTGCCTTGAGGCAGTACGATCTGCCCCAAGCACTCTTCACGCTCGGTGATAGGGGTGTCCGGCGAGGATTGTCGCTGCGCGATAGAGTTGCTCAGCCAGCACGACGCGAGCGAGCCCATGCGGTAGCGTCATCGTACCGAGCGAAAGTTTCAGCGTGGCGGGCTTAAGCGCCTCTGTGCTATGGCCGTCCGGCCCCCCGATCAGGAATGCCAAGGTCTTGGTCCCACCATCGCGCCGCTCCGCGATCCATTGCGCAAAGGCCTCGCTCGACAATGAACGCCCACGCTCATCAAGTGCGACTGTCTCATCGGCTGATCCAATCGCTTTCAGGAGACGCTGAGCTTCGTCGGCTTTTCGCAAATCGGGTGTTGCCCCACGCGCTTCGCCAATTTCAGAAAGCTTGACGGGGCCTAACCCCAAAGCGCGCCCAGCCACATCGAAGCGTGCGGTGTAGCGATCATAAAGATCGCGCTCCGCGCCCCCTTTCAGGCGCCCGACTGCCGCAATAATTAGGCGCATGCTCGCCCCTCCCGCTCTCGTCTTGCGGGACGCCCAAGGTCACCGGCGTGGCGCTAGATCAATGCGCGACGTGTTCGGCTGGTCGGTCCGCAGACCACATTTTTTCGAGGTTATAGAACTCGCGCACCTCGGGCCGGAACAAATGCACGATGATGTCACCGGTATCGAGCAGTACCCAGTCGCAGGTGTCCTGGCCCTCGATACGCACCCGGCCGGAACCCTTTTCTTTTAGCTTGCGCTGGAGTTGCTCGGCGATGGCGCCAACATGCCGGTCTGATCGACCGGATGCGATCACCATAAAATCACCGATGGATGACTTTCCTGCCAGATCGATTGTGATGATGCCCTCAGCTTTGGCATCATCAAGCCAGTTAACGATCTCTTTAAGTAGCGCTGCTGGCTTTTGCCCTTCTGACAAAAGCTCAGATGGAGGCGTGCCCTGCCGGGCACCCTCAAGTGCGGTTCGCATCGTGTGCTGGTCGTCCTTTCCTCATCCACCCCTAAAGGGCTGCGACGCACAGATGCCGGTTCAGTCCAGCAAATCCGGCGCACGTTATAGCAGGCGCTTCGATACTGAACCCTGCCAGTGCACAACATAATAGTTGATCCGAGGCGGCATCAATAGTCCTCAGTGCGCATTATGAAGGTGGGCCGGGGGCTAAGTGCCACGAAGTGTGATATTTGGGCACCTTGCTAGGGGCGAACGAGCGCCCGCAGTGCTGTCGAAGACTGCCCCGACAAACGCGTGCCGAGAAAAACCCAAGCAGGTGGCCTTCGGGCTGGCAACAAAGATGCGGCCTCTTCGGGGAGGCGTCGGGGCGCCATCCAGCGTGCTGCGGGCGATGCCAGGGCTTTCAATCGCCAGCCGGGCCGATCGATTACGGCAATCGGCACCAGGCCGGCGATCTGGCGCCAATGCTGCCAGTGGTGGAAGGTAGCAAGATTGTCTGCTCCCATGACCCAGACGAAGCGAACACGAGAAAAACGCTGCTTGAGATATAGCAGCGTCATCACCGTATTGGGGCTGCCAAGCGCGGCCTCAAAGCCCGTTACCTGCATCGCCCAGCCTTCGGCAAAGGTGCGTGCCAACGCCTCGCGCTCAGCCTGGGGCGCTAGGCCGGCAGCTGGTTTCAAGGGGTTTGTTGGGGTCACCATCCACCACACCGCATCAAGGCGCAGCCGGCGCAACGCAACACGCGCTCCGATTGCGTGACCTTCATGTGCTGGATTGAACGAGCCGCCCATGAGCCCAATGCGCTGGCCAGGTGCGACCAACGGCGAACGTGCCTTGAGGGAGGCGAAGCTGTGAAGTGCGGTTCGATACAAGTGGTCGGCCATCGATTTTGTTCTTAGCCACCGATTGTAGGCGGTCGCGCGCCCGCCCGCGAGGCGGCTGCGCGGTTAGGGCGAATACAAAAGCCTCGCAGATACAACCTGGTATCGACCGCTGCGCGATGTGGTCGATTGCGTTTCACACGGGCCTGGCGGCTGGCTGGGCAGCTGATCCATCACTGCGCTGTTCGGCGGGTTTGGCTGCGCGTGTGAGATTGTGTGCGGTGTTGACAATTGCGATGTGTGAAAACGCCTGAGGAAAGTTGCCGACGAGGCGTTTGGCGCGCGGGTCATATTCCTCGGAAAGTAGGCCAACATCGTTGCGCAGCGCCAACAGCCGCTCGTAGAGCTTTTTGGCATCGTTGTGCCGACCCAATAGGACCAGGTTGTCGGCAAGCCAAAAGCTACAAGCCAAAAAAGCGCCCTCGCCGACGGGCAATCCATCGCTTCCCTTGCGCGTATCATAGCGCAACACAAATCCGTCGCTCGTCAGCTTGCGCTCGATCGCTTCTACCGTGCTGCGTATGCGCGGATCGCTGGCGGGTAGAAATCCCACCAGACCGATGAGCAATGTGCTTGCATCAAGTTCGTTAGCACCGTAGTGCGCCACGAATGCGCCGATGTCCTTGTTGAAAGCGTGCGCGCACACTTCCTGGTGGATCTGGGCGCGAAGTCTGCGCCACCTGTCGAGCGGACCCTTCAGGCCGAACCGCTCCGCACTCTTGATCGATCGATCTAAGGCAACCCAGGCCATAACCTTGGAGTACGTGAATTTCTGCCGGCCGCCACGGGTTTCCCAGATGCCATCGTCAGGGCGGTCCCAAATCGCTTCCAGATGCTTGACGAGAGCAATTTGTAATGCCCATCCGGCGTCGCTGGTCATGAGCCCAGCCATACGCCCCTGGTGTATCGCGTCCATGATTTCGCCGTAGATGTCGAGCTGCAATTGACCCGCCGCAGCATTGCCAATGCGTACAGGCCGGGCGTCTTCATAGCCGCCGAGCCACGGCACCTCCCACTCGGTGAGGCGGCGTTCTCCGGCGATGCCGTACATGATCTGAACCTGCTCAGGTGATCCGGCAATGGCACGAACGAGCCAGTCGCGCCACGCCAAGCCCTCATCGATATGGCCAGAGTTCATGAGCGCAAGCAGGGTGAATGTCGTGTCGCGCAGCCAGCAGTAGCGATAGTCCCAATTGCGCTGGCCGGTGAGCTGCTCGGGCAGTGACGTGGTCGGCGCCGCAACGATGCCACCCGTCGGTCGATACGTCAGGGCCTTGAGCGTGATCAGCGATCGCGTAACCGCATCTTCGTATTCCGCGACCGGCTTGGATTTCTTGCACCAATCACGCCAGAAGGTTTCGGTTTTCTTTAGAGCTTTGTGCGGATCTACAGCCGGCGGTGGCGGACGATAGGACTTGGAGTAACTGAGTACAAATGGGATGGTTTGGCCGGCCGAGACGGTGAATTCGCCGACTGTCTTCATGTCTCTGCCGATTAGCGGCACAGGTGACCGCAACATCGCGCGGTCCGGACCGGCGACTGCGCTCACCGTCGTTTCGTCATGCCGGCTTACCCACGGGACGAGAGAGCCGTAGTCGAAGCGCAGGATCATTTCGGTGCGCATCGCGACTTGCCCGCGCTTGCCGATCACCAAACGAACAACGTCTGATGACCGGTCGCGCAGCGGCATGAAATCTACGACAGCAACCTCCCCGTCTTCGGTATTGTGGATCGTCTCAAGGACGAGTGTATTCTTGCGATAGGCCCGTTTGGTTCGCGCATTCGGGTCTATGGGAGAGAGGCTCCAATGGCCGTTTTCCGGCTTGCCGAGAAGCGCGGAAAAGCATGCGCCACCGTCGAATCGCGGCCAGCACAGCCAATCGATGGAGCCACTCTTGGAGACAAGCGCCGCCGTTTCACAGTCGCCGATGAGGGCGTAGTCCTTGATCAGGGAAGCCGTGGCCGTGTCTCCTCGTCCATTGATTGCAAGACTTGCAATTGAAAGGCAACTCCTGCCGCTACTCTGGCCGGGTCTGACCCGTGCCACGGACGAGGTATTTGAAGCTCGTCAACTGCTCAACCCCGACCGGTCCGCGTGCGTGCAGCTTGCCCGTTGCAATGCCGATCTCCCCTCCAAAACCAAACTCGCCCCCGTCGGCGAACTGCGTCGAGGCGTTATGTACTACGATTGCCGAGTCGACAGCATCTTGGAAGTACTTGGCGGTGTTCGCGTTGCCCGTAATGATCGCATCGGTGTGGTGAGTGCCATACGAATTGATGTGGTCGATCGCCGCTTCGACGCCTTCTACGGTTTTTACCGCAATGATGGCATCTAGGTACTCTGTTCCCCAATCGGCCTCCGTTGCAGGCTTAACGCGCGTATCTGCCTCTTGCGCCGCTGTGTCACCGCGCACCTCGCAGCCAGCCTGCAAAAGCGCTTTGACGAGTGTTGGTAGGACGTCCGACGGTGCGGCACTATCGACGAGAAGTGTTTCTGTTGCCCCGCAAATGCCTGGACGGCGAAGTTTAGCGTTGAGCACTACCGAAACGCCCATGCCGAGATCGGCGGCGCGATCGACGTATGTGTGACAGACGCCTTCCAGGTGTGCGAACACTGGTACGCGGGCTTCTTGCTGCACGCGCTCCACGAGGCTCTTTCCCCCACGCGGGACGATCACGTCGATGGCGCCATCGAGGCCAGAAAGCATTAGCCCGACAGCTTCGCGGTCCGTGGTTGGTACCAGCTGGATCGCGGCTTCCGGCAGCTTGGCGGTCCTCAATCCTTCGACGAGGCATGCATAAATCGCCTGGCTCGAATGATGGCTTTCGGAACCGCCGCGAAGAATCGCAGCGTTGCCTGCTTTTAGAGCCAGAGCACCGGCATCCGCAGTGACGTTGGGGCGGCTCTCGTAGATGATACCGATTACGCCGAGCGGCACGCGAATGCGTTTGAAGGCAAGACCATTGGGACGCGTCCAGTCCGCAAGAACGGTGCCGACTGGATCGGGCAGAGCTGCAATGTTGTCTAAACCCTTGGCGACCCCCGAAACGCGGCCTTTGTCCAGCATAAGCCTGTCAATGAATGCGGTCGGACGTCCTGCCTCTTTCGCCGCGGCGGTATCCTTTGCATTGGCAGTAAGGATATCGGGCGTTGCCTTTCGTAACGCGTCGGCGGCGGCACTCAGCGCGGCATTTTTCGCTTCCGTCGATGCGAGCGCTAGCTCGTGCGCGGCGGCGCGCGCGCTCTGCCCGATGGTATGCATGATTTGCGCATTCTCTGTGGGCTTAATGCGCTCCGGCTTATTCATGTTGTCTCAACTCAGTCCTTTGTAACGCGTTTGTGGAGGGCCATGTCATCGCGGTGGATGAGTTCGTCGCAGCGCGACACTCCCAAGATTTCGATTATCTCGCCGCTTTTGCGTCCAATGATACGCGCCGCATCCACTTTCGCATAGGCGATGAGCCCACGTCCCAGCTCGCGCCCGTCGGCTGTCCGAATGTAGACCGCATCACCCCGATCGAAGCTGCCGTCGAGGCGTACAACTCCTGCTGGCAGAAGGCTTTTTCCAGCCGTCAGCGCTTTTTCCGCGCCGGCGTCAACAAAGATGTGCCCCTTAGGCTCAAGCTGGCCAGCAATCCAGCGCTTTTTAGCAGTTAGCGGGTCGGAAGGCGCCAGGAACCAAGTGCAGGCGCAGCCCCTAGAGATCTCCGTTAAGGGATTGAGAATTTTGCCGCTCGTGATCACCATGTGGGTACCGGCGCTGAACGCGATCTTGCCGGCCTCCAGTTTGGTTTTCATTCCGCCCTTCGAAAGTTCCGTCCCAGCGTCACCAGCCATTGCCTCGATCTCTGATGTGATGGCGGTGACGATGTCAAGGCGTTGTGCTGAATTTGAAACGCCTGGGGGTGCGCTGTATAGGCCGTCGACATCTGATAACAGCACGAGGCAGTCGGCTGAGACCATCGAGGCGACGCGCGCTGAAAGCCGGTCGTTGTCGCCGTAGCGGATTTCGGTCGTTGCTACCGTATCATTCTCGTTGACGACAGGGATTGCGCCAAGTGCAAGCAGTGTTTCGATAGTCCGGCGCGCATTGAGGTAGCGGCGTCGCTCTTCAGTATCGCCCAGCGTCAATAGGATTTGCGCCGCCGTCAGATTGCGTGTCCGGGCGAGCTCCTGATAGGCATGGGCAAGACTAATTTGTCCGACGGCAGCAGCGGCCTGGCTTTCCTCTAGCTCCAACGGGCCTTTGGCAAGCTTCAACGCATGACGTCCGAGTGCAATGGCGCCGGAGGAAACGAGGACGACTTGTTTTCCAGCTCTGATGAGTTGCGCCACGTCGTCCATGAGCGAGGTGAGCCAAATCGACTTAAGCGCACCCGTCTCTTTGTCGGTCAGCAGGGACGAGCCGATCTTGACGAC
>JAUVPN010000034.1 GCA_030598645.1 Hyphomicrobium sp.
ACGATGAAGGCTGGGAAAGGGCGATGGAGGGCTGCAGTTACGTGCTGCATGTCGCATCACCCTTTCCCTTGAGGGAGGAAGGCGATCCCGACGACGTCATCCGCCCGGCGCGTGAAGGCACGCTGCGCGTGCTCAAGGCCGCCACACGGGCCGGGGTCAAACGCGTCGTACAAACCTCTTCCGTCGTCGCGATCACGCTGGCATGGCCCGAAGTGCCCGTAGGCTATGTGTTCGCCGAGAAAGACTGGTCGAACCCGGAGCGACCCGACATCACATCTTATGTGATCTCCAAGACTCTTGCAGAGCGCGCGGCCTGGGATTTTGTCGAAGGTCGTACGGACACCCCAGAGCTGGCAGTTGTCAATCCCGGCTTCGTGCTAGGCCCAGCGCTCAACCCCGACCTATCGACGTCGCACGAGGTTTTGCGGCTTATGGGAATAGGAGCCTATCCTGCCGCACCAAAGATAGGCTTCCCCGTGAGCGATGTGCGCGACGTCGCCGTGACGCATGCGTTGGCAATGACTCATCCGCAAGCTGCAGGGCAGCGGTTCATCTCTGCCAATGGCTTCTTGCGGCTAATCGATTTGGGGCGCCTGATGGTGGAAGCAGAGCCTGATCTGAAACGGAAGGTGCCGAGCTTTGAGATGCCAGACTTTGTCGTGCGCGCACTTGCTGCGCTTATCGACAGGCGCCTCAAGGCTGTCATCGCCGACCTAGGACATCCGCGGCCGGTATCGAATGACAAGGCGGCTAAGATCCTGGACCAGTCGTTTCGATCGGCGGCGGAGGCAGCCAAGTCGGCCACTAAAAGTTTGCGCGAGCTTCGCCTGATTTAAACGCTGAACTTGGTGGTCCCCGGAGTTCGTCGCCGGCCATTTTATTGCCTTTTGAGCGCGGATGATCAGCGGCAGGCACGAAATTGCGGTTGTATGGCGCTCGTGTGTAGGACTTTTGTCGGCCTACGGCCTGACCTATAGAATGGGTAACCCTTTGCTAACGTACCTCACGCGGATGATTAGGAATTCGTACGTATGATGTGGTGGTGCACGCTCTCGTCGTTTCGAACGCGAATAGTGATGTTGGCCCTTGTTTGCTCGGCCCTGACGGTGCTCGGTGTGCCGGTATTGGCCCAAAAGCGTGAGCCACCGCCGTCACGCGCAGCGATGCAGTACTCCTTCTCGCCCATTGTGCGAACGGCAGCGCCGGCCGTTGTCAACGTCTATGTGCGCTCACGGGTGCGAACGTCAGCTTCGCCCTTCGCAAACCATCCGATCTTCCGTGACTTCTTCAGGCAGGGCTTCGGCCTACCGCGCGAGCGGGTGCAAAGTTCACTTGGTTCAGGCGTTATTATCAGCCCTGACGGGGTGATCGTCACGAACACACACGTGATCAAGGGGCGGGGTGAGACTGAGATACGAGTGGCACTGGCTGACAAACGCGAATTCGACGCAAGAGTCGTGGCACAAGACGAGAAGACAGATATCGCGGTGCTCAAGATCGAGAATGGCGGAGAGGACTTCCCATTCCTGGATTTTGCCGATTCCGACAAGCTGGAAGTCGGAGACCTGGTGCTGGCAATCGGCAATCCGTTTGGTGTGGGACAAACGGTGACCAGCGGTATTATCTCTGCGCTGACGCGCACTGAAGTTGCACGCTCAGACCGACAAGTATTCATCCAGACCGACGCGGCGATTAATCCTGGTAACTCCGGTGGTGCGCTGGTGGACATGGGCGGTAAGCTTGTCGGAATTAACAGTATGATTTTTTCGCGCACGGGCGGCTCAGTAGGTATCGGATTTGCGATCCCGTCCAACCTTGTGCGGCTCTATGCCGATAGCGCGGTATCAGGCCGCAAAATTGAACGGCCCTGGCTGGGTGCGCAGCTAGACACCGTCACGCGCGAAATGGCAGAAGGACTGGGGTTGAGGCGCATTGCCGGTGCCGTCGTAGTGCGCCTAACAAGCCGTGGACCGGCATCGAGAGCCGGGCTTAAGCTGGGCGATGTGATCGTGCGTGTGGACGGCTTCGAGGTGACGGATGCTCGCTCCGTCCGCTACCGTCTAACAACCCGGGGCGTGACCAAGACTTCGCGGCTTCAGGTCATCCGTAAAGGTCGCCGCATTGAGATACCTCTCAGGCTTGAACCGGCGCCCAAACCCGGCCCTGACGATGTGCGCAACCTATCCGGTGATCATCCCTTCGACGGCGCTCGTGTATCGAATATCTTGCCGAGCGTGGCCGATGAATTTGAATTGGAAGAAACTGAAGGTGTTATCATTGTTGCGGTGCGCCGCGACGGTGTGGCTGCCCGCCTGGGCTTCCAGCCGGGGGATGTGATCGTGCGTGTGGGGCGAAGGAAGATCGGCGATGTGGTCTCCCTCGACGAGATGACTAGAGTTCCGCAACGCGTGTGGCGTCTCGCCATCAAGCGGGGCGGTCGCATGATTGACCTTCAGTTTCGAGGATAGCTGTCGTGGCCACGCTGTTCGAAGCCGCAGGCCTAGAAAAGGGTGCTCCACGACCCTTGGCGGATCGGCTGCGGCCGCAAGCATTAGCGGACGTTGTAGGTCAAGATCATCTCGTCGGTGCTCAGGGCGCGCTGACGCGCATGTTAAAAAGTGGACGGCTGTCGAGCTTAATTCTTTGGGGTCCGCCCGGCTCAGGTAAGACGACCGTTGCTCGCCTGCTCGCCAATGAGACACAGCTGGAATTCGAGCAACTCTCGGCGATCTTTTCGGGGGTGCAAGACCTGCGAAAGGCCTTCGAGCGAGCGAAGGCACGCCGCGAGCAAGGCAAGGGGACGCTTCTTTTTATCGATGAAATACACCGCTTCAATCGTGCACAGCAAGACAGTTTCCTCCCGCACATGGAGGACGGGACAATCACTCTTGTTGGAGCAACGACTGAAAACCCGTCTTTTGAACTTAATGGCGCCGTGCTGAGCCGCGCTTCGATACTGATGTTTCACCGTCTCAATGAGGCTGCAGTTGAACTGCTCCTTACCCGTGCTGAGCGTGAGGAGGCGCGTCCATTTCCGCTAGATGCAGATGCGCGAGAGGCGTTAGTCACCATGGCAGATGGAGACGGGCGTGCGGCCATCAATCTTGCAGAGGTAGTGTATGCTTCCTCTGCCCCCGGAGGAGGTTTGCTCGACCGTGAGGCGCTGGCTGAACTCGTACAGCGCCGCGCACCGATATACGACAAGTCGGGCGAAGGTCACTACAACCTTATTAGCGCGCTCCATAAGTCCGTGCGTGGCTCGGACCCTGATGCGGCCCTTTACTGGTTAGCGCGCATGCTCGACGGTGGCGAGGATCGGCTTTTTCTGGCCCGGCGCTTGGTGCGCATAGCGGTGGAAGACATTGGTCTGGCCGATCCGCAAGCTGTGGTACAGGCTCTTGCAGCTAAGGATACGTTTGACTTTCTTGGCAGTCCCGAAGGCGAACTGGCTCTGGCGCAAGCAACGATCTATCTGGCGACGGCGCCAAAATCGAACGGAGCCTATGTTGCCTATAAGGCAGCGATGCGCGCGGCAAAGGAGCATGGCTCGCTGAGCCCGCCTAAGCACATCCTCAACGCGCCGACCAAGCTCATGGAGGAGGAAGGTTACGGTGCGGGTTACGAATACGATCACAACGCCCAAGGGGGGTTCTCTGGCCAGAGCTACTTTCCAGGTGAGATGCGCGGCCGCCTGCAATTCTATGATCCACCGGATCGCGGCTTCGAACGGGAGATCAGGAAGCGTCTCGATCACTGGGCGAAACTGCGGCGCGACCGCGACGGGGAGAGATAAATCACTGCGAAGGGTCTACAAGGCCTGTAAATTTTAGCCAGGCCGGCAATCAGAACACCGAGGCATTCACAATCAACTCTATTTCGACGCTATTCATTGGGCCGGGTATTTTAGACCCCATCGGCGTCGGAGCAATTCGCACCCTGAATTTCAGGGCTAATCGGCCGCCTTTTGGCCGCCCTGGTTCTATGGCTAGTGCCAGCATATAGTGACTTGATGCTCGGATATTTAGCGTGCGCCTTCACACTCTTATAAGGAGGCAGTCGGAATGGTTCAGTTCGTCGATCTTTGGCGCGGGCATCCGATTAACGAGTCGGTGACAACACCGTGCATCGCCCCCTATGACCTGACCAATATGGAAGGTCGTCAGATTTCGATGGGCTTTCCCGTCTTCTCCAATCAATGCGCGATACGTATGGGTGTCGCGTTGCGGCGTGCTGGTGTGCAGGCGAGCCAGCTCGGGGATTGCGTGCATTGTGGTGTCCACTCGATCGAGGAGATGCACTTCATTCGTGCCAATCAGCTGGCAGACAGAATTGCCGGAGCAAATTTGTCTGGTGTTGGTCCCACTGAGAGGATCACAGGGACGGAGCCCACCGAGTATTACGAGAAGCTTTTTGGGCGCACTGGAATCATTTTTGTTAAAGACTATTGGAAGCGCTCAAGCGACAGCGGGCGCCCAACGGGCGATCACATAGATGTATGGAACGGCTACCGTTCTTCGGCAAAGTGGCTGTTGGAATGGTTCTCCTGGCTAGGCTACTACTCAAACTATGCTCAGGCAGGTGAGATTTGGTTTTGGGAAGTGAAGTAGTCGGCGCGACGCCGTTTCTCAAGGGTTCGCATTATGCGCTATCTGGTAGCCATGGTTTTTGCTGCGATCGGCGCAGGGCTGGCGATGATTTTTATAAGCTCGCAGGTCGCCGATTGGGTGGTGGCGCGCCAGACTTTCGAAAGCTCGGATGACGCCGAAACCCTAAACATGCTCGTCTTTATGGCGAGCAATATTGTAGGGCTACTCATTGGCTGGCTGGTTGGTTGGACTATTGCCGGTGCCGGCAGCGCCGATAATCAGCCGTCCTGACGCTTTCCCATAAGCGGCCATTTCGTTAGAAGAGCCCACGCATTAACGGTTCGAGGCTCTCATGAGGTTATTTTTGTTTGCTGCTGCGGGCGGCGCTATTGGCGCTGGCGCGCGTCATCTCGTTAACATCGGCTTCGGTAAGGTCCTCGGAGCAGGATTTCCTTGGTCAACCTTGTTCGTCAACGTCTTGGGTTCGCTGCTTATGGGCGCGCTGATCGAAGTGCTCGCGCTGCGCCTGAACGTATCGCCAGAGATTAGGACCTTGCTCGTGACGGGCGTACTGGGAGGCTTTACGACCTTTTCAGCTTTCTCTCTCGACTTCTCCGTGCTCGTTGAACGCGGCGAAACGGCAGGTGCTTTGGTTTATGCGGTGGGATCTGTGGGGGCCTCAATCGGGGCCCTCTTTATTGGGTTATTATTGGTACGCGCCATTCTCACATGAACGAGCGGGTGGAGACGATCAAAGTGAAAGGGAACGAGGCGGGGGTGCGGCTCGACCGCTGGTTTCGCATTCACTTTCCTGATGTTGGCTACGCCTACCTGCAAAAGCTGTTGCGGACCGGTCAGGTGCGTATCGATAGCCGCCGTGCCTCTGCTAGCGACCGATTGGAGGCTGGTGCGCAGATCCGGGTGCCAAAAATTGTGCGCGTTGTCAAAAAGAATACGTCCACCACATCTGCGCCGCCGGTACTTTCCAAGACCGAGCGCGACCGCATCGAGAGCATGATCCTCTACGAAGATGAGCATATCCTCGTACTAAACAAACCGTTCGGCTTGGCGGTCCAGGGTGGCACGGGCACGAAGCGGCACATCGACGGTATGCTGGCGGCCATGGTCGATCGTTTTGGCGAACGGCCGCGTCTTGTGCACCGACTGGACCGGGATACGACTGGTGTGCTGCTGGTTGCCAGGAATCGCGGCGCAGCGGCAAAGCTTGGGCGGATCTTCCAGCAACGCTCCGCAGCTAAGACTTATTGGGCGCTCGTTAAAGGCGTTCCAAAGCCGCAACAAGGCAAAGTGACGGCGCCGCTCGTTAAGGCCGCGGGACCAGAGGGGGACAGAGTGAGAAAAGCGCTGCCGGGCGAGCAGGAGGAGGCCATGCATGCCACTACACATTACGCTGTGATCGATCGTGTGGGGAGCAAGGCCTCTTGGGTATCGTTGAAGCCAGTGACGGGGCGCCAGCACCAGCTTAGGGCCCATATGGCTCTGATCGGTCACCCAATCGTGGGCGATAACAAGTATGGCGGGGATCACAACATGCCAGCCGATGAGATCCCGCAAAAACTACACTTGCACGCGCGGCGTCTCCTGCTACCGCATCCCATCACGGGCAAGAAAATCGATATGAGTGCGCCTTTGCCCGAGCATATGCGGACCACTTGGCACCTCTTGGGCTTCGATGCGGAGCGTTATGAATGAGAGACGCAATGAAGCTTGTCATCCTTGATTGCGACGGCACCATCGTCGACAGTCAGAACGGCATATGCGAAGCCATGACGCAGGCCTTCTCCGGGTTCGGGCTCGGGGTGCCGACGCGGGATGAGACGTTGGCGGTTGTCGGCTTGTCGTTGCCTGAGGCATTCGAAATCCTAGCGCGAGAGCATGATGAGGAAATTCGCGCGGCACTTGCGAAGCGTTACCGCGAAGCTTTCCGTGAGTTCAATCAAGATCCTGCGCATCACGAGCCGCTGTTTGATGGAATACGCGATGTGATCGAGCATTTCAGCGCGCGCAAGGATTTAGTTCTCGGGATCGCGACGGGCAAGTCGCGTCGTGGTATCGTCCGCCTGTTGGAACGGGAAGGGTGGTTGCAACATTTCCACACGATCCAGACTGCTGACGACCACCCTTCCAAACCGCATCCCGCCATGATCCACGCGGCCATAGCCGAAGCTGGTGTTGGGCGATCGAAGACGGTCATGGTGGGTGATACGACCTTCGACATGGAAATGGCGATTGAAGCTGGCGTTGGCGCGTTGGGTGCGGCGTGGGGCTATCACCAGCCAGATGACCTGTTGGAGTCGGGTGCGCAGGTCATCGTCGAGACGTGCAGCGAGTTGCGTGCCGAGGTTGAAGCGTTCTTTGCCCATAAGGAACGCGTGGGGTGAACGGTCGCGATGAGAATGGTGACAAGCTCATGAACATGTCAGGCAAGGAGTCAGTGACGGCGCCTCTGAGTGAGGATCTCTGTGCCAATGTGACGGTTGAAAGGGCAGATCTTGAGGTAGGCTTTGCGATCCTGCTCGACGACCGTCGGTTGCGCACCCCGACTAAGATGCCACTTATAGTGCCGTCGCGGGCGCTAGCCGAGGCGATTGCTACGGAGTGGCGTGCGCAAGGCGAGCAAATCGTGCCGCAAACAATGCCGTTGTCAAAACTTGCAATCACGGCGATCGATGGCGTCAGAGGGGCAACGGCAGCAGTCGCTGCCGACATTGTGAAGTTTGCTGGCAGCGACCTGCTCTGCTACCGGGCCGAAGGCCCCGAGGGACTGACCCAACGACAGGCGGAAGTTTGGGATCCACTTCTGCTATGGTGCGAGGCAGAGCTGGAAGCGGGCTTCAGCCTTGCGGAAGGTGTAATTCCGGTGGAACAGAGCCGCGCGGCGCTCGATCGCATCGCCGCGGAAATTGCCCGCTTTGACCCACTTTCTCTGACGTGTCTTCACGTGATGACGACCCTGACCGGGTCCGCGTTGCTGGCGCTCGCTCATGCTAAAGGGCGCCTGTCAGCCGATGAGGCCTGGGCCGCAGCCCACATCGACGAGGACTGGCAGATCAGCCAGTGGGGTGAGGACGCCGAGGCGGTCGAGCACCGAGCGATGCGCTGGGCTGAAATGCAGGCCGCCAGTCAATTTCTTGAGCTTCTCAGACAAGACTGAACGATCTACAACAAGCCGTTTTGTCGGCGGTGCTTACCATACTTAGCGCTGAGTATGTTTGGCCGCTTTCTCAGGCATCGCAGCTCATGCTATGAGCGCCTCTGATCTTCAAACATGGACCCACCCGAGGGACACCCAATGAAAGACATCATCGAGGAATTGGAGAAGCGTAGGGATAACGCGCGGCTCGGTGGGGGGCAGACGCGCATAGATGCGCAGCACAAACGGGGTAAGCTCACGGCGCGTGAGCGCATCGACCTGTTGATGGATGAGAACTCGTTTGAAGAGTTCGACATGTACGTCGAGCACCGGTGTACTGAGTTCTCGATGGAAAAGTCGAAGATTCCGGGCGATGGTGTGGTCACGGGGTGGGGTACCATCAACGGTCGCGTCGTTTATGTGTTTGCCAAAGACTTCACGGTCTTCGGTGGAAGCTTGAGCGAAACGCACGCAAAGAAGATGACCAAGATCCAGGACATGGCGTTGCAAAATCGTGCGCCTATCATCGGGCTTTTTGATGCGGGCGGCGCGCGCATTCAAGAAGGCGTCGCCGCACTTGGGGGCTATGGCGAGGTGTTTTTGCGCAACGTGCTTGCATCTGGCGTCACTCCGCAGATTTCGGTCATCATGGGCCCATGCGCAGGTGGCGATGTCTACTCGCCGGCTATGACAGACTTCATCTTCATGGTGAAGGACACGAGCTACATGTTTGTCACGGGGCCGGACGTGGTGAAGACCGTCACTAACGAGTCTGTGACGGCGGAAGAACTGGGGGGTGCCAAGGTTCACACGAGCAAATCCTCCATCGCCGATAGGGCTTATGAAAATGATGTGGAGGCGCTTTTGCAGATGCGCCGTCTAATGGACTTCCTGCCATCCAATAATGAATCTGGGGTCCCGGTGCTGCCGACTGCCGACAGCGCGGACCGTGAAGAGCACTCTCTGGATACGCTGATCCCCGACAACCCGAACAAGCCCTATGACATGAAGGAGACGATCTTAAAGGTGGTGGATGAGGGCGACTTTTTTGAGATCCAAGAGGCATTCGCCAAGAACATAGTAACGGGTTTTGCACGTATGGAAGGGAGCACTATAGGTATTGTTGCCAATCAGCCCCTGGTTCTTGCCGGCGTGCTTGACTCGGACGCC
This sequence comes from Hyphomicrobium sp., assembly GCA_030598645.1. Next base: position 8,911 of record JAUVPN010000034.1, read on the forward strand.
TCGCGCAAGGCTGCGCGCTTTGTCCGTTTCTGTGATTGTTTTGATATCCCACTCATCACCTTCGTTGACGTGCCGGGTTTCCTACCCGGAACCGCGCAAGAGTATGGCGGCCTGATTAAGCACGGCGCCAAGCTCTTGTTTGCGTTTACGGAGGCCACCGTCCCCAAAGTGACAGTAATCACCCGCAAAGCCTATGGAGGTGCTTACGACGTCATGAGCTCCAAGCACATCCGGGGCGACGTGAACTATGCTTGGCCGTCGGCTGAGATTGCCGTGATGGGGCCGAAGGGTGCTGCTGAAATTCTTTTCCGTGCCGATTTAGCCGATCCTGAGAAGATTAAGGTACGAATCGCAGAGTACGAAGAGCGGTTTGCTAACCCATTCGTGGCGGCTGAGCGCGGCTATATCGACGAGGTGATCCTGCCGCGCAATACGCGTCGACGTATCTGCCGCGCATTGAACATGCTGCGCAACAAGCAGGTCGAGAATCCCTGGAAGAAGCACGACAATATTCCACTATGAGGAAACGCCTGTTACGTATCCGCTCTAGGAGAGGTCAGCTCAGCTGACCTATTCTTGGCGCCGCTTGAGCAAATTTATAGGCGTCTGACTGGGCGGGATCTTCTTAGTGCGGCGATCCACTGAACTGGAGGTGCGATTCAACAGCGCAGCCGGCGTTCTAAATTTCGATATGGACGCGTTCGACGGGTCGGCTCTCGCCTGCTACGGACTGTGGATCCAACGCAATGCGCCCTATAACGTTCGCGCCTAATGGATCAACACCGAGCATGCGGCAACAAATTTGGCAAGTGGCATTAACAAGATACAAACGACGGACACGTAGCGCTTAATGGCGATCAGCTTGCAATATTGATATGTTCCGCAGTATCGACGAATGCTTATATCACTGACGCCGTACTCCCTTTTCCCACATGAATGCGCCCTGCACCCTACATTCACAGTGGGTTCAATGGCACCCCGGCATTGTCTCCTCCTAGAGGCGAGACCAGCGAACGGCTGGGCTAGTCTCGTATGCCGAGGAAGATGCGAGGTCTAATATGAATAGAATTGCTTCGATTGCCGCGAGCTTACTGATTGCCACTACCGCCGCGGCGTCCGCCCACAGCGGCAGCATTGATGCGCGCCAGGCATTGCAGGGCAAGCTCATCGAGTCCGGCCGCCAGAATGGTTCCATCACGTGGCTCGAGGGCTTGAAGCTTCGTGCCGAGCAGAAAAGAATCGAGCGTCAGAAGGTCAAATTTAGCGCAGATGGCCGCCTAAGCTATTCGGAGCGCAAGAAGCTGCAGCGGCTTCAGCATAAGGCTAAAGGTAACATAAGTAACGAATTGTACGACGGCTGGCGCCGCGCTAGGTGGCTCCCACGCTTTGGAATGTAGAGCCTCTAATATATTTCTCACGCTGCAAGTGATGCCGAGGGCCCTTGATGGGCCCTCGTCTTGGTGAGTCAGCCGGACTTCGAAAAGAGTGACAAGTACGGTTTCGCACGATCCAGCAACACCGCAGAACGGCGAGTGCGCGATATCGTTTCAGCAAGAGCGGCCGTCTGGCGACTAGAAAATTGCTTCGCACGTTCGGGCCCAACCATGAGGTACCAAGGCCCGAAGCCAACCACCTTGGCGTCGAGAGTCGTTTTTCTCCATTCCGCACGCATCCAGTGCGTTCCATCCGGGGACGTGCCAAATGCTTCCGCACGGTGAGCGGCTATGACGCCATCGGCTAGAGCGGTTTCCGCAGCAATGCCACGAGCGACAATAGGCTCATCAAAGATGACATCGGCTGGCGGACTTGTTTGCATAAAAGCGACATTGACGGGTGAGGACGGGCCCGATTTTTCGAATATGCAGTCTCTAAGGTCGTCGTCTGAAATGGTCGCGTCAACCGCGCGCTGAGAGAAGAGGGCTTTGTTGCGAAAAGACTCTGTTACCCGACGGCCGTCGGAAGCGAATTTATCAACGAAGCCGTTGGAGTGAATTAGCTCGGATCTGACAGGCCGATAGTCTGTGGAGCATTTCAGCGAGGAGAACGGGTAGTTAGAATTGAACATACATAACAAGCCACCTGGCTTAAGGTTGGCGTTGAGGTTCTCTGTCAGGTTTTGGAATGTCTCGAAGGGAAATAGCCGATCGAGTCGTTCAGCTTTGGCGCTCGCTGGGTACTGGCAAAGAACCGACATTGCCATAATGATGTCGAAAGGGCCAAACGCGTCGATGGCGTTGGGCGTACTGTAGAAAGTAATCCCAGCATCCTCGCGCAGATTCCGTCTAGCTCGATATAGCGCTTCTGCGCTCGTGTCACAGCCAAAGATTGACGCATCAGGAAAGTAAGCCCGCAAGCTCAACATTTCGAATCCAGCCGAGCAGCCGAATGAGAGAATTCGTAGATTGCCGGCACCCAGCTCCTTGCCTCGAACTGCTTCGATACGTGCGCGCATTGTCCGGAAAATATCCGGATAACGGTTGGGCGCGGTATTGGTCAGTCGCTGAGCCATTGATTATGGGCTTTCATCATGTGACGGGATTGGCAGCAAAATCGCAGAGTCGTCCAACTGGAGTCCACGTCCGCGCCTTGTAGCCTTGCACTTCGACGGGGACATCGAAACGGTCAAAGCCGGCAAATCCGTCGACGACAACCTCGATAGTCCGGTCTGACCAACGCAAGGGCGATCGCACAACACTTGCGATGCCAAGGTCAAATCGGATGAGGCCGGGCCTGGCCCCGAGGCCAGGGTTCCCAAACAAGAAACGATTTCGCGTTGCAACGGCTGGTGCAATAGTCTCGTTGAGGCCACCGAGCGCTGCACGAAGGCGTGTCTTAAGTGTTTCGTAGTGTTCGACAAGGGGCATGGGTATGACGGCCGGTGCTACATCGTTCCAACTAATCTCGTTCTTCGGCTTACCGTCATCATGAATGAGTACGGGCAAAAAGGAGTCGTAGCCTCCGTAGCGGCGCAGATCCTTTGGCCTGTCACGCAGTACCAAGACCACGGGAGTACCAAAGCCAGCAGAAGGAAGTGCAGCATGCAGCCGCGGGGTCACTACGACTTCGGCATGCCGCAGACGATCGCAGTTCTCCGCGATCCTTGCCCATCGCGCTAGCGGGTCATCAATGATATCAATCGGACAATAATTGCTAATACGCTCTGCTCGCTCCCTAAGATCCGCAGGCACAAGCTGTTCAGCCTCTGAAGGTAAGTCAACGAATAAAACGCCCGTGCGTTTCTCCTTAGGCACCGGCTCGACGAGCCGGCCCAAAAACATGGTTATGCAACCGCTCCAATAAGCGCCAATGTTCTGATCCGCCAGGCGCGAAACCGTCATCATGTCACGGCAACCAATGGGCTGGTGCTCTGCTAGGTACGCGGGCCAGCCATAACGCATTATCTCATCACGCCCCACGCAGAACCCATGGAAGATCGGTTCGATGGATGAGTGCGGCGGCCAGCGGAAGCCTTTCGACATGAACCAATAGTTCATTACCATTGCATGCGGTTCGTTAAGCTGGCGCCGGCTAATGCGTTCGCGTCGAATGAGGGTTGTGGTGTAAGGCGCCAGCATCGATACCGTCAGCGCCTGAAGATCATCGCCAAGGTTCTG
>JAUVPN010000133.1 GCA_030598645.1 Hyphomicrobium sp.
CAGCCGGACTTCCTCGTGTTCTTTGCCAACTGGCAGTCGCAGGCAGGCCGACTGCTTTTCGAGGCCACGACAAAGCCAAAGGTGAGGGATCTTGTTCGTACTTTCCTCTTCGAGCTCCATGACCGAGTGATCGGGAGCGGCTTCTACGATCGTGTGGCGTGCCAGCCGGAGGCGCAAGCGTGCGTCGAAGTTGCCTGCGGGCTAGAAGGGCTCGCCGATGCCTACGCGATCGCCGCCTCGAGTCAGGATCAGCGGACCGGGGACTATCGGCGATGCGTCCTGACGGCACTCGGCTTTCTCATGCGCGCGCAGCGGACGGCCGGCTGCACCGACAGAGAACGGGGTGGCTTTGGCAGCTCGCTCGCAACCCGCGAACAACGGATTGATGTAACCGGGCACGTGGCGAGCGGATTCATCAAGAGTGTCGAGAACGGCATCGACGCACCCGCGATGTGATCGTCGCTTTTCCGAACGGCTCGTAGTCTACGCGCTGATCCACGTCGGCGAGCCATACAATGGGCTACTGCAACTAGTCGAAGCCAAGAGGCCCCAATGTCCGCTTTGGGTCAAAAGCAGACATTTGGACCTGCGTGGCGGATGCCGCTTTACCCCCGAGAGCGGACATTCTCAGAGGCGATCTAAATGTCCGCTAAGTGCCAAACGCGGACATTGGCCGGCCAGGAGGCTCAGACTCTCATCGAGCGCTGGCGGTGCCATTACAACGCCGTTCCCTCGCACGCATCACTGTCTTATCGATCTCCAGTTCCGCAGGTGTTCGTCCCCAGTCTCGCCGCGGGGTTGCCCTGCTCCAGGGGGCGGCACCAGTCTCTAGGTTAGGATCCTGCATTGTCATCAGCGTCACAATACTCACTGTGCCCTCCGCTAATCTCGGGTCAATGGCACAAACCTGACGGGCACGATGGTGCTGCTAATCGTTCTACCATCGGGTTTCTTCGTCACCACCATTAGATCCTGAGTGAACGCGCCGACGGGAATGACCATCCGTCCATTGGGTTTGAGCTGCTCGATCAGCACTTGCGGAATGTGGTCTGGGGCCGCGGTGACGATAATGGCATCGAATGGCGCATATTCTTTCCAACCCTGATAGCCATCACCGATCTTGGTCGTGACATTGTCATAGCCCAATCGCTTGAGGACCCTTCGGGCAGCGTTACCAAGCTCCGGGAGGATCTCGATCGTGTATACGTTCCCCGCAATCAACGATAAGACCGCCGCCTGGTAGCCCGATCCCGTACCGACCTCCAATACTCTGCTCGTTTCTGTCGGCTGCAGCAATTCAGTCATCAGGGCAACAACAAAGGGCTGGGATATCACCTGACCGTGACCTATCGGTAGCGGTCGGTTCTTATAGGCGACATCAGCTTTTTCGCGTGGCACGAACTCGTGACGTGGCACGTCAACCATCGCTTTCAGTACGCGCGGATCAAGCTTAGCATGCCCAGTCTCGTCAGCAGTTAGGGCTGCCATTTTCTCGATCTCTTCGACCATCGCGTGCCGCTTTTTGGCATAATCGTCTGCGGCCCAGGCCGTGGCCATGAGCCCCACATGCGCTAACATCGTAAGCATTGCTCGTGTCATTGCCATTGTGTTCCAAGGCGTCTTGCCGGGGACGAGGCAGTCACGCGCTGCCCGGATCTCGGTGGTGCCAATTCGAGAATGACGTCTTACAAGCGATTGGCCCAGCATTCCAATGCGCCCCGCTTTTTGGGTGGAACGAATATTTCGCGACCACAACTTCTGTAGCGGTCTCCCTCATTAACGCCTGTATGGTCGAGCACGAGGCTAATCGTCTGGGCATTTATGCCAATGGAGGCCCTTCCCGCTGCCACGGTTCGACGAAAGTCGTGTGAGTGGATATGGTCGAGGCCAAGCCCGGGTCGAGCCGCCCCGATCGCGCACGCGTCCGCTAAGTGCCGAACGGCGAGATTTTGGTAATTGCCGTCGTTGCGCCGCCTTACCTCAATGTGATCCAGCGCAAACACAGGGCTCGATCCCGGCCGCCCGGTGGCCGAGTGGTTGCCTGCGGTGGACCAACCATGCTTGCATGTGTACCGCCTGCGGATGAGCTGTAGCCGTGGAGTGAGCCTAATGAAGGATGATTTTCCCGACAGGTGGATGTGGTCCGAGGCGTGCGAGATGCTGGCACGGGCAGAGCGGCTGCACCGGCAGCTCTTTCAGCCCATCCGATCAGCCTCGCACATTCCAGCATGGGAGCCTCCCGCTGATGTTTTCGAAACTGAACGCGAGGTGCTCGTAATCGTGGCGGTACCGGGTGTGAATGCCGATCGCGTTGAAGCCGTAATCGAGGGGGGTGACCTTTTAGTGTCAGGAATACGTGCGCTGCCACCACAGCTCCGCACTGCTGTCATCCATCGACTTGAACTCCCGCAGGGCCGCTTTGAGCGTCGGCTGCGACTTCCGGCAGGGCGTTTCCTAGACATCCGCCGGTCCGTGATTGAAGGGTGTCTCGTTGTTGCTCTGAAGAAGGCGGAGCCCTTCGGTGGCTGAGGAGGGTACATTAGGCGAACCGGGTGTGATGAGGAGCGAAACGGCGCAGATTGCTCCTCTTCCACAGGATGCACTTGCCATCATCCCGGTTCGTGATTTCACGCTGTTCCCGGGCATGGTCCTCCCGATCACGGTCGGGCGGGAAGGCTCGATTGCAGCCGCGCAGTACGCCGTGCGCGAACAGCGGCAAGTCGGCATGCTTATGCAGCGCGATAAGGAGATTAGCGAACCCGCGCCCATTGATTTGCATCGCATGGGAACGGTGGCCAATGTGGTTCGTTACGTTACAGCTCCCGATGGCACGCACCATGTCGTGTGCCAGGGCGACCAGCGCTTTCAGGCTGTCGAGTTTCTTAGCGGATGGCCATTTCTCGTTGCGCGAATAGCGCGAATCCCAGAGCCAGAAACGCAGTCGCCAGAAATCGAGGCGCGGTTCCTTAATCTTCGGCGCCAGACGGTGGAGGCGCTCGAGCTCTTGCCACAGGTTCCAGCGGAAATGATCGCCGCCATTCAAAGCGTCGACTCGCCCGGTGCACTCGCAGATCTTGCGGCTGCATATATGGATCTGAAGCCGGAGGAAAAGCAGGAAATCCTCGAGACGATCGACATCACCGCTCGCACTGACAAAGTCTCTCAATTGCTTGCCCACCGCATCGAGATCTTGCGGTTGTCGCAGGAGATCGGGCGCCAGACTAAGGCCACGCTTGATGAGCGTCAGCGTGAGGTGCTGCTACGTGAGCAAATGGCGGCCATTCAGCGCCAGCTCGGCGAAGGTGAGCAGGGCAAAGCCCAGGATATGGCTGAGCTCAGCGAGGCAATAACGAAGGCTCAGATGCCGAAGGAGGTTGAAGAGCAAGCCCGCAAAGAATTGCGGCGCCTAGAGCGAATGCCCGAGGCAGCCGCCGAGTATGGCATGGTACGCAGCTATCTCGACTGGTTGATCGAACTTCCATGGGCTCTACCCGAGGAACAGCCAATCGACATAGCGGAAGCGCGTAAGATCCTCGACGAAGACCACTATGGTCTGGAAAAGATCAAGCGGCGGATCGTTGAGTACCTCGCCGTTCGCAAGCTTGCGCCGCGCGGCAAAGCGCCCATCCTTTGCTTTGTCGGTCCTCCCGGCGTTGGCAAGACCTCGCTCGGGCAATCGATTGCGCGCGCAATGAACCGCAAGTTTGTCCGCGTTAGCCTTGGCGGTGTGCATGACGAGGCTGAGATCCGCGGCCACCGCCGGACTTATGTCGGAGCGCTGCCCGGCAACATAGTTCAGGCGATCCGCAAAGCAGGCGCGCGCAACTGCGTCATGATGCTTGATGAGGTCGACAAGTTGGGGGTGGGCATACACGGAGACCCCCGCGCAGCCCTGTTGGAAGTTCTTGATCCGGAACAGAACAGCACATTCCGCGACAACTATCTCGCCGTTCCATTTGATCTAAGCCGAGTGGTGTTCATCACCACCGCCAATGTGCTCGACACTATCCCAGGCCCGCTCCGCGATCGAATGGAGCTCATGGATCTTTCTGGCTATACCGCCGATGAGAAGCTCAAGATCGCTCAAAGCTACCTTGTTCAGCGGCAACTCGAGGCCAATGGCCTGCGTCCCGAGCAGGCCGAAATCACTGATGAAGCCCTGCGCGAGATAATTGATCGGTACACGCGCGAGGCCGGAGTTCGCAATTTAGAGCGCGAAATCGGCAGAGCATTGCGTCATGCGGCGGTTCGCATCGCTGAAGGTCAGAGCGGCCCCATTCGCATCACGAAGAGTGATCTTCCCGTCGTGCTCGGGCCGCCTCAATTCGAGAGTGAAGTGGCCATGCGCACCAGTGTCCCCGGTGTGGCAACCGGCCTCGCATGGACTCCCGTCGGTGGCGATATTCTCTTCATCGAAGCAACGCGCATTTTGGGCAGCGGCAAGCTTATCCTGACAGGCCAACTTGGAGATATAATGCGCGAAAGCGCCCAAGCGGCGCTGAGCATCGTCAAGAACAGTTCCCATTCGCTCGGCATTGACGAGAGGCTGTTTGAGAAGAGTGACATCCATATCCACGTGCCGGCAGGCGCCATTCCGAAAGATGGACCCAGCGCCGGGGTTGCTATGTTCATCGCGCTGGCGTCGCTTCTAACGCGACGTCCGGTGCGCAGCGATACTGCTATGACCGGCGAGATTAGCTTGCGGGGACTGGTGCTGCCGGTAGGCGGGATCAAAGATAAGGTGGCCGCGGCCGCGCGCGCCGGCATAATGCGCGTCTTGCTACCCGCGAGGAACAAAAAAGATATAGAGGAAATCCCAGAGGAGACCCGGAACCTTGTCGATTTGATTTGGCTCGAGCGGGTTGAGGAGGCAGTTTCGGCCACGCTTGAACAAGTGCCGGTGCCGGTAGAACGCGCGTAGAGGCCAGCGTCCGTGATGTCTGCTTTGGGTCAGAAGCAGACATTTGAGCTTACGCCGGCGATGTCCGCTTTACCCCCAAAAGCGGACATTTTCCGAGGGGGCGTAGATGTCCGCTAAGTGCCAATAGCGGACATTTTGCTTGCCTGCGGCTTGCCGGGAATATTAGCGCCGCTTCCCAGCGTCTTTAAACGTTGTCGTGGGATGCTTTTTTGATGTCCGCCCGGCCTGTTCAGCCCGCTAATATCGCTTGAGCAACTTCTTCAGGTTCTCCAAACTGCGCGTGTTGAGCACATCATCCGGCTCCAGCCAACCTCGGCGTGCCTGTCCCACTCCAAAACGCATGTAATCCAATGTCGCCGTGGTGTGGGCGTCCGTCGAGATCGCGACCTTGAGCCCCATCTCCTTCGCCATCTTGCAATGAATGTCGGTGAGGTCCAGACGCTCCGGCTGAGCGTTGACTTCGAAGTGACAACCGCGCTCAAGCGAAGCCTTCATCAGCCGCTGCATGTCGATGGCATAGGACTCGCGCTGACCTATGAGACGGCCTGTCGGGTGTCCAAAGATGTTGAAATGGGGATTGTCCATTGCACGGATGATCCGGTCGGTCTGCTTTTCGACCGACAGGTCGAACTTGTAATGGACCGAGCAAACGGTCAGATCCAACTCCTTCAGGATATCGTTAGGCAGGTCCAGGGATCCGTCTTCAAGGATGTCCACCTCCGCGGACTTGAGAACCACCATGCCGTCAAGCTTTTTGTTGAGGCGGTCAATCTCATTGATCTGCTTAGCCAACCGCTTTGCATCAAGTCCGTGAGCAACCGTGACATGCTTGGTGTGGTCGGTAATGGCCAGGTATTCGTAACCCCGGTTCTTTGCCGCCTCGGCCATTTCCCTGACGGTGTATTTGCCGTCAGTGGCCTTCGTATGGGAATGGAGGTCGCCGCGAATATCCTCCAGAGTAATTAGCTTCGGCAACGCCTCCTTTCTTGCAGCTTCTATTTCACCGCGGTTTTCTCTCAGCTCAGGTTCGATGTAGGGTAGCTTGACCTGGGCGAAAACATCTTCCTCGGTGCGGCCAGCCACCCGTTTCTCGCCCTTGAAGACGCCGTATTCATTGAGCTTTAGCCCCCTCTTCACCGCCATCTTGCGGACGGCGATATTGTGGGCCTTCGATCCAGTGAAATAGTGAAGGGCCGCACCGTAGCTCACCTGAGGCACGACCCGCAGGTCAATCTGTAAACCTGAGCGCAAAAGGACGGTGGAGCGCGTCTTGCCCTTGGAGATGACCTCTTTGACGGCATCGTAGCCGATGAAGTGGTCCATCACTTTGGACCCCTTCGCACAAATGACAAGAATGTCCAGGTCGCCAACCGTTTCCTTGCGGCGCCGGTAACTCCCGGCGACAACCGCTGCCTTGACGCCCGCTACCTCTTTGAGGTACCGGAGGAGGGAGTCTGCGACCTGCTCGGCGGCGTGAAGCTTGGTCCGCTTTTCTGTCTGGAGGTGACGTCTGATTTCCTTGAGGATCTTCTCTTCCGTCTTGCTCCCGAAGCCCGGGAGTTCGCGAAGCTTACCCGCCTCGATCGCTGTCTGGAGATCCGCAAGATTGGCGACCTTGAGGACGTCGTGAAGAGATTTGACACGTTTGGGTCCTAGGCCAGGTAAGGCCGTCAGCGTGACAAGATCTCCCGGAGTCTCCTGCTCGATTTTTTGGAGATCTGAAAGTTGGCCGGTTTCCACTATTTCCTTGATTTTTGCGGCCAAATCCTTCCCGATCGTGGGCAGTTCCGATAGGTCCTCCCCTTCCTTCAGCATACTCTCCAAACTTTGGGGGAGGTCTTGGACTGTGCGAGCCGCGTTGCGGTATGCGCGTATGCGGAAAGTGTTTGCGCCCTCAATCTCCAGCAAGGCCGCATATCGATTGAATATCTCTGCGATCTCGGCGTTAAGAATGGACATCTGCATTTACGACAAGAATGGCCTTTCGATGTGAGATCGAGAGCCAGCCAACAGAGAGCGCCCGCATGGTCGCCAGGGCGGCTGAGGAGCAGGGACTCGAAGTGCCCGACGAGGTTCCGATGACCACCACCGAATGCGCCTGCACCTCGCCGATCTGGTACACGCCGAAAGGCTAAACAATCACTAGGCCAAGGAAGGTTCAAGGGCGGCTCGCTCAGGGCCGCCCATTCTCCCGCGAACCCCATATTCCCCCGCGTGTGAATGTCCGCTTTGGGTCAAAAGCAGACATTGAGAGGTCTGCATGGGATGTCCGCTTTACCCCAAAAGCGGACATTCTGGGAGGCGGTTCAAATGTCCGCTAAGTGCCAAAAGCGGACATTGGCTCCTTCACGAGCCACTTACGGCTCAACCGCAGCGGCCGACATTCAATGAGGCCATGCGTCGGTTGCAAGTGAGAAATCTCAATGTATTTGCTCAGTGCCGCAAACTACGCGCTGTTTGTATTCGCACATGCCTGGTTCCCTCTAGTCCACCAAC
>JAUVPN010000047.1 GCA_030598645.1 Hyphomicrobium sp.
GCAAAGCAAACAGTGATGCACACGGAACTGGCCCCGAGAGCGAGTCGCAATCGAGGCCAGTCGCGGCAAGCGCGTGACAGGTTAGGATCCATAACCGTCAATGGCACGTGCCATGCGAGCAGGTTGGCGCGTTTCGCATCTGCGGATCAAGTCCTAATCGGGAGACTTGGTTTACGCGAGCCTTGTGTCAAGGTTTATACTCGGGCGCAAAAAACCGGATCGCCTGCCAGTCCGCTTGATCTCGGTGAATAAGCGGCCTGCCTGGAAAGTATGCCGCTAGCTTACTATATCCTAGCGCATGGCAAGGCGCGGCCTGGGACCACACGGTCGGCAAGGGTTGGTGCGGAGTAGCGCGACCCCAAGGGCCACTGCCGTCACCGCCAGCCGCCAAACAAAACCGTCCTGGCGCGTCCTTGCCAACTGACATAATGCCCTGTTCACGCGTTGGCTATATCGGCTTTACCCTCAGGTGCCGACATAAGTTCGGGCATGTATCGTCCGCAGCACTCTTGAAGCCATGCCGTCGAGACGCGGCGACAGAAACTTGGATAGACGAAGCACGTTGCGATCCTGCTAGTCTCGGAGACTGTTGCAGGCACTTACAGATCGCTCTAGGTGACTGTGCACGGATGGGGGGCGAATAAGAATACGAACGGTACGGCTGACTCGGAAATTGCGTTCTTTAAATCTGCCATTTCGTTTCGGCTCATAGTAGCTTTGGCGGAGAAGGATGGGCGAGTGGACATGAAGGAGAATGTTGATGGCGACTTTTGTTTTGCTTGCTTCATTCACAGATCAGGGCATTCGAAACGTCAAGGAGACGATTGGCCGAGCAGAGTCATTCAAGCAGATGGCTGCGATGGCGGGGATTAGGGTCAAGAGTATTTACTGGACGCTTGGTCGGCACGATCTTGTTGCGATTTGTGACGTTCCTGACGATCAAGATGCAACCGCGTTATCTTTGAGTATTAGCTCCCGTGGTAACGTGCGCTGTGAGACTTTGCGCGCCTTCTCCTTCGACGAAATGAAAAATATTGTTGGGAAGATGGTCTAAAGTTTCGCCTGGCCGCACATTCTTGCGTCCGCATTGTCGATAGTGCCCGCAACCCCCTAATCGTCCATTTTCTGTGCAGTTCTTATTGGGATGTGCGGACGACGGGACGTTGTGTTTCTCTGTCACTCTTGGTCTTGCCTGCATCAACCCCCAGCCCCAAAGCTATCCCCCTTCGGCTCTGCTAACTCTTGAGGTCGATGTTGGTCTGCGAAGCCGAAGATTGTTCGAGGACTGTTCGTATTGTTTCTGCCAAACCCACGTGCTGTCACCCTCCACTACTCTTTGCCGCTACAGACTGCTTCAATGACGCGAGGTTAGGGAAACTAATCTACGGTTCAACACGCTCGCCGACCAAATCTAAGCGTGATCGAAGACAAAAAGGGCTGTCATAAATACGATTGGTCTTGCCTCGGGCGGCTCACAATATGATCCATATGATCCATGCTGTTGCGGTTTTAACCCGCTCTACGCTTTATCGGGTTCCAGTGGGTCCGAATTTCTCCAACTCTGGCATTCCCAAAATATGCATAGTTGGCTTATAATTACAGTTGCGAGGGGTGGCAGCTAATTGGTTCGCGCCCGTGGTGGGGGGCATGAGTGCGACCTGTCCAATGTGCTCGTATGTCTATAGTGGACAGCATCCTCCAGGCCGTATTTCCGCATCTTGCTCCGCGTGGGGCTCTGACAGTCATAACCGCACGCGGGACAACTCTCGCGTTTGGTGACGGGACTGGCGAAGAGATTCGCATCCGCTTTACAGACGCTCGGGCTGAGTTGGCGGCGGTCCTCGATCCCTACCTCTACCTAGGCAGGCTATTTATGGACGGCCGCTATATTGTGGAGCGTGGAACTATTTACAGATTTCTGGAGCTTATTCTGCGCGAGACAGGCCGCCACAACAAAGTCCTACCCGCCCACATCATCAATCAAATCCGTTCCCTGGTGTGCCGCCTTTCCAGCAGAAACAATCTTCTGCGCTCGCGCCGCAATGTTGCACACCACTATGACCTCGACGCCCGACTCTACCGACTCTTCCTAGACAGAGATTTGCAGTACTCGTGCGCGTACTTCGAGCGGCCTGAATGCACGCTGGAGGAGGCGCAGATTGCAAAAATGCGGCTCGTTACGGCCAAGCTGGCTGTCAGATCTGATAGCCGCGTTCTTGATATTGGCTCCGGTTGGGGCACTTTGGCGTTCTACCTGAAAGAAATAGCAGGTGCGCGAGAGGTTATGGGCGTCACGCTTTCAGCCGAGCAACTCTCAGCCGCCCGCGCAAGTGCTAGGAAACGTAGTCTCAATGCCGATGTAAATTTTGAGCTGCGGGATTATCGAGCTCTCGAAGGCACATATGATCGTATTGTGTCAGTTGGCATGTTTGAGCACGTCGGCCCATCCTACTACCAGACGTTCTTCGAAAAGTGTTGCCGTCTTCTTAAGTCAGACGGCGTGATGCTGCTTCATACAATTGGGCACCTAGATGGACCGTACGATCCAAATCCCTGGATTGAAAAGTACATCTTCCCCGGCGGACATCTTCCAGCGCTGTCGCAGATAGTTACAGCGGTCGAGCGCTCGGGTTTGATCATCACCGACGTTGAATGCCTGCGCGTGCACTACGCTAAGACGCTTGCCGAATGGCGTGAGCGCTTTATGGCACGCCGCGGTGAAGCTCTCGAACTTTATGATGAACGATTCTGCCGGATGTGGGAGTTCTATCTCGCGGCTTCTGAGGCGAGTTTTCGCTACGGGAATCTTGGCGTTTGGCAGGTCCAGTGCGCGCGCAGTGCTGATACGCTTCCCATCACCCGTGATTATATCTCTGAGAGAATTACCGATCTGCGAAATGCGGAAATGCGGTGTGGTCTAACTGAACCTCTGCGCGGCAAGGTGAGAGAGGCGGAACTCCGACCGATTATACCGATCCGTAAGCACGCGGGACGATGGCGATAGTTCCTTATTGACACACGCATTCATAGCAACGCCAATCACAAGGCGGGAAACCGCCGCATTGAAATTGAAGTCAAGAGGCCGTAGGCCTGAAAGGCATAGGGCTCCTGAAAGTGAAAGACGTGTGGAGTGAGTTGATGGATTACGTCATTGTCAATCTGGGGTGGGCTGTGCTTGCGGCGTTCGCGGGTGGGTTCACCGTGGCGTGGTTTGCCTGTGCCAAGGCCAAGGATTAACGCCAACCTTCTGGCGCGCTGGCACTGAGTGGGTTGGGGAGTTTGAAGCATGACGGAGCTGCATTGGCAGGCGGCATTTCTATTGGTGGCGACATTTTTTCTCGGGGGGGTTATCGCATGTAGCCTGAAGCGAAAATTGTATCGCCGCGGGTCAGCTAATTCGGCCGTTACGCAGGCTTCTGTTGCGCCCTCGGCTACTGAACCGAAGATCGAAGTGGCGCCGCGCCTGCAAGCCGGTTCCGACTTAGAGCGGTTTGGCAGCGCGCTGGCAGGCGCTTCTTCCTCCCCGCTGCCTTCAGCTCTGCCTTCGTCAGGTGTTCCAGAACCTCCCATAGCGGCGCCGGCTCTTGAAACGGTTTCTGCACCCGTACCCCAGCCAGCCAAGGCGGGTGTGCCTTCACCGGAAAAGGATGGGGAGCCGCTGGTGCGCGATATGTCCGCTCTGCGCTCCGTGCGCTCCGAAGCCTTGCGTCATCAAGAAGCGCCAAACCAGTCTGTCGCTGGAAATGACTTAAAACGAATCCGAGGCATCGGGGTGCTGATCGAGAAGAAGCTCAATTCTTTGGGCGTATCGAGCTACGAGCAAGTCGCAAATTGGACTGGCGCAGACATCGAGCGTGTTAGCCAGATACTCGACTTCAAGGGGCGCATCGAACGCGAAAACTGGATTGAGCAAGCACGAATCTTGGCTACCGGCGGACAAACCGAGTTCTCGCGGCGCAACGATCGCGGTGATGCGTGAGGCGGCAGGATTTGCGCCGACGCTTTTACACAATTGAGTCGTACTAAACTATCGTGGGTGTAGTGTGTCTGGGCACGAAGCAGACGGATGCGCGCATGCAAACTTCTACCGTTGTACCCGCCGCCAGCGAGGATGAGATAGTAGCGTTTCTGAGTAACCCTGCGACCTATCCTGAAGCACCTCAATGTGTGGACGTGATTGAGACTCATTGCGCACGCGTCTTTTTGGCAGGGGATGAGGCATACAAGGTCAAGAAGCACGTTCGCCTACCGTTTCTCGATTTCTCGACGTTAGAGCAGCGCCACCGGGCCACCTCGCGCGAGGTTGAGATAAACCAACCGCATGCTCAGGCCATCTACATAGGGCTCGTGCCCATCACTCGTGGGGCAGGAGGCGTCCTGAGGCTCGGCGGGCAAGGGCAGGCCGTTGAGTGGGCCGTCCACATGAAACGCTTCAAACAAGAAGAGCTGCTTGCCAATCAAGCGGACAATGGGCCTCTACCAGATGCGCTTTGTAAGGCGATTGCCGAGGTGGCGGCGCGCTTTCACCGCACGGCGGCCATCACCACAGATATCGACGGCGCAAAAGACATCGGTACGGTTGTACGCCAATTGGTGGAGCGGCTGGGGGGCGCACAGCAGTTGTCGGATGACGATAAGGTGCCTGTGTTCGTGGATGGCTCGCGAAACGCCCTGGAGCGCATTTCACCCCTTTTGAGGGCGCGTTCCAAAGCAGGTTGCCTGCGACGCTGTCATGGTGATCTGCATCTAGGCAATATTGTATTGATCGAAGATGCGCCCGTGCCATTCGATGCGCTGGAATTCAATGAGGAGTTTGCCACGATCGACGTGCTCTACGATCTCGCATTCTTGCTCATGGACCTCGACAACCGCGGCGATCGCCATGCGGCAAATATCGTTCTCAATGCCTATTGTAGTATGGCGCCCGTAGGTGGTGAGTTAGAGGGGCTCGCGTGCTTGCCCCTATTTCTCGCCTGCCGCGCAGGAGTCCGGGCGATTGTCGGCTTGGAACGCATGGAGCAACTTAGGGGCCTCGCGCGTCAGGCGGAGAAAGAGCGCGTGCGCAATTTCAGCCAGCTTGCCAGCAACTATCTAACACCACCACCACCGGTCTTAATCGCGGTCGGTGGACTTTCGGGCACGGGAAAATCGACAATAGCGGCTGGCTTTGCGCACCGTGTGGGGGCCGCGCCTGGAGCGCTTCACATGCGCAGCGATGTGGAGCGCAAGCGTTTGTTCGGTGTGGCGGAGATTGAACGTCTCGATCCTGGGTATTACCAGCCTGACGTGACCGATCAAGTCTACACGGTGCTGCTTGATAAGGCGCGGCTTACGCTTGCGGCGGGCCATGGCGCAGTAATCGATGCGGTTTTTGCCGAGCCAAAAGAACGCGCTGCTGTAGAAGCCCTTGCTCTTGAACTCGGCATTCAGTTTGAAGGACTTTGGCTCGAGGCGCCCAGCGAAACCATGATGCAGCGGGTCGGCGCTCGCCGAGGAGACGCCTCAGACGCCGATTGTGCGGTGGTGGCTCGCCAACTTGGTTATGATACGGGCCAAATTCACTGGCATCGGGTAAATACCAGCGGCGCGTTCGCCGCCAGCCTCAGCATTGCAGAAGCCGCGTTGCGCTCGGCGGGCATCAGATTGGCGGAATGAGCACCGCGGCTCCGGTTATTTTACCGGTGCGCAGACGGTCAATCGCCACGTTGGCATCTTCTAGGTCGAACGTTGTCACATGCGGGCGGATGGGCACTTGCGGCGCGATCTCCAAAAATTCAATGGCATCCCGGCGTGTGAGATTGGCAACGGAACGTACTACGCGTTCTCCCCACAGCAGCCCATATGGCATAGCTGGGATCTCCGTCATGTGGATCCCGCCGAGTACGAGCGTGCCCCCCTTTTCGAGTGCCGCGAGCGCAAGTGGTACGAGCGGGCCTACCGGGGCAAAGATGATGGCACCATCGATCAGTTTTGGGGGCATTTCTTCGGACGCACCCACCCACACTGCACCAAGATTGCCCGCTAGCTTCTGGGCCGCCTCATCGCCTTTGCGTGTGAAGGCAAAGACCTCTTGTCCGCGGGAGTTGGCGAGCTGGGCTACAATGTGTGCAGCGGCGCCAAACCCGTATATCCCCACTCGGCGCGCGTGGCGCACAAGCGCCCAAGCGCGGTAGCCGATAAGCCCAGCGCACATCAAAGGCGCTGCTTCGGCATCAGAGTATGCAGGCGGGATCGCAAATGCATACTCGGCGTCAGCCGTCGCGTATTCGGCGTAGCCACCATCGATTGTGTAGCCAGTGAAGCCCGGGTGGTCGCACAGATTTTCGTGCCCCTTGCGGCAATAGTGACAGAGGCCACAAGTTGCGCCTAACCACGGTACGCCGACGCGGTCACCTATTCCGAACGCATTGACGCCGGGACCGGCAGCCACGACGCGGCCAATGATCTCGTGCCCAGGAATGACGTGAGGCTTGGGGTCGCTCAGATCTCCGTCGATGATATGTATATCGGTGCGGCATATGCCGCACGCCGTAACACGAATAAGGATGTGCCCGCGTTTGGGCGACCGCACTGCGCGCGTGACGCATTCAAGCGGAGCTCCAGCGTGATCGAGCGCCATGGCGATCATACGCGAGGGCAGCTTGGCGCCTAACGCGCTCTTGCGTTTTGCTCGTTCGATATGCGTTGTCGATCTCGCTTCGCTGCAAGTTTCGATCAATCCATCTCGACGACAGATACGATACGGAACGTGCGCATGACGCCGTCATGCTCTTTAAGTGACACGTATTCGCCTGGCGCAAACTTGTGCTTATCGAAGCGAAAGCCAGGCTCATCGTCCTCTTCGGCATTAGGATCGTAGTCGAACGCCCAAGTGCCCCCGCGCTTGTGCACCAGATGGCCCAGTTCCTCTTCGCCGGCCCAAAAGCGTCGCACGCGACACTTATCTCGCTCGCTTCGCCATTCCTCTGAAACGAGTTGATCGTTGTCGTCTATCGGTGCAATGAGGTCATAGCCACGCTCGCGGCTACCGTCGGGAAATTCGTGATCCCGTGCAAGCTCAAGTCGAATGCGCTTCAATGCCACTGGGCTTTCTCCCACTCTTGTTACAATTGGGGGCAGCAGGGCTATGCATTAGCGATAGCGGCGCTGCCCCGTTCAACAGAGCATTCAGCTCTTGCCGATTGGAATCTTGCGTTCCGACTTCTGTGCGTCAGCGCGCCTGGGAACGCTGATTTTCAGAACGCCCTTGTCAAAGCTTGCCTCGATCTTGTTCTCGTCGACGCTATCAGGTAGCCGCAGGGACCGCTGGAAGCTGCCAAAGCTGCGTTCAGCCACGTAGTAGCTTTCCTCGCTTTGTTCGCTTTCGCTGTGCTTTTCACCCTTTATCGTCAGGTAGCCGTTAGCGACCGTCACGGCAATGTCCTTCTCGTCGACGCCAGGCAACTCGGCCTCGACGATCACCGACCCATCCCTCTCGCGGACGTCCAGCTCGGGAACCATGGTACCGCCGACCCATCGCGATACTGGCGTGGACCAAAATGGCTTACCACCCTCGAAGCGCTCGAGAACGCGGTTCATCTCGTCCCTCATGGCCGAGAATATATCTTTGGAACCGCTAACTGGCTCACGTTTCGGCTTCGAAACCTCAATGTCGCTCATGGCCTTTTCCTTACAACTCGGGGGGCTGATTGTGGGTGTGAGAAGATAAACACTACACGGTTACGCTCGTGTGTGGGATCCGTTGCAACATGTAACATTGCGTTGGTGTGGCCTTTGCAAGCCAGGCTATCATTCAAGCGCAATATTTTATTGAAATAATTAAGAAAAGCGGGACTGAGGTAAATGGTGGGCTGTCGCGTATCTTGCCGCAGCCATGGGCGCGCAGTGTCAATAGCCTCTCACTGCACTGCTCAACGTGCTGATAGGCTCAGGCGAACTGGTCGAAGCCTTCTTTAGGCGCGGGCGGCGGCGCTTGCTCGAACGGCGCGCACGCCGCACAGAAGTATTTTTATTATTGGACGAATACGACGAGGGCGCTGCCGTTGCCGTCGCAGCGGCTGAAGGCTTCACGCGCCGTCGCGGCTCAGGCGCGAGTTCGAGCACCGACGGCTCGTTGCCAGCTTTTGACAGGGTTGATGGCACAATAGCTTCGTAAAACGGTATAAGTTTGGGCTTGTTGCTGCGCGAGGATAGCTTTTTTTTGTGCCGCTTCTTGAGCTGCGAAGTGATAGCCGCAATTGGAGCAACTTGGTTCTTTGTGCGCAGGTGCACGACCTTGTACCCGCGTTTTTTTAACTGGGTGAGAATTGTCGGCAGTGCGCGGGCCGTGGAACGCTTGATGTCATGGAAGAGGACGATGCCGCCATTGTTGCGCTCAATATGCGCCAGCGTGCGCTGAGCGAGCCGTGATGGACTGGAGATATAGCTGTCGTTGGAGACAACATCGACGGTGAAGGCGCCAATCCCACGCGATTGTAGGTAAGCAAGCATAGGACCAGAATCACTCAATCCGGGAAAGCGGAAGAACGGTGCAATGGGCTGACCGGCAGCCAGCTCTACAGCTGCAATGCCGCGTTCTATCTGGTCCTTTGCCTTCGCTAGACCGCGACGGCGAAGATTAAGCGGATGCGACCAGGTGTGCGTGCCCATCGTGTGACCGCGCCGCATCACCTCCTTGACCATGTCAGGGTAGGCCATCGCCATGCGTCCCACATAAAAGAACGTGGCTTTGGTGCAGAACCTGTCGAGCGCCTCAAGAATGGGCTTGGTGTAGCGTGGCATCGGGCCGTCATCGAAGGTCAATACGACCTCTTTCGGACCTAAGAAGCGCGGCTCCTTTTCGTACTTGGAGAAACCGCCGAACAGAGGGCCGGCTGTGGTATCGATCTCCACAATGCGTGAGACTCCGAGCGCTCCGCCCGGATTTGGGCAGCTCTTGTTAGCTGCCGACGCGACGGAGCCCGGAAGGGCGATGAGACAGGCGATTGTGATAGAAAAAAATCGGATCAAAGTCTCACCTCGGCGTGCTGAAATTTTAAGATCTGGATCATTGCTGCGGAATCGTCTGCAAACGGAGCCTACCAACTACCAAACCAAGAGTACCATGAATTACTGGCTTGTTTGGCTCGATTTCTTTTTGTCCTTGCCCTTGGACGTTGTTTCTTATCCCACGGAAGAACTTCTCGTTTGCCGTCGTTACTTGCGCTGCCCATGACCGGCCAAACGACGGAGCGCTTCGCTAGCGGTTGCTTTGCTGTGGCAAGCTTGCGACGCTTCATTTCGCGGGAGGCCATCGTGTCATAGTCGGCGAGCGTTTGTGCGTTCGCCTTTGGCACCATATGCACCACTTTGAAGCCTCGGGCTTTCAACTCATCGAGGATACCCTTCAGCGCCTTTGCCGTCGACGGTTGGATATCGTGGAAAAGGAGGATGCCTTTGCCCCGTTTGGAAAGCTGTGCCAGAACCCGGCGTTTTACGATGCTCGCATTTCGCGTGTCGAAGTCGCGGGAATCAATGTCGATGTGAAAGCTAGCCACGCTGCGGCTCTTCAAGTAGCCAACTGCGGTGTCGCTCATGCGCAGATAGGGAAAGCGAAAGAATGGCGCGATAGGACTGCCGAGCGCTCCAGCAACAGCGCTGAACCCTAGCTCGATCTCGTCTCTGGCCTTGTTAAGGCTGACCGTCTGCAATTTGGTATGCGACCAAGTATGCGCACCGATCGTGTGGCCGCGTTTGGCGACCTCTTTGACCATAGCGGGATCGGCCACCGCCATGCGACCGACCATAAAGAAAGTCGCTTTGGTACAATGGGCACTGAGTGCCTTGAGTACCTGCATTGTGTAGCGGCGCAAGGGCCCATCATCGAAGGTTAGGATAACCTCGCGGTCCCCCAGTACCTCGAAAGCCCCCTTAGGCGAGGGGCCAAACATCGGCCCCTTGGCGGCATCAACTTCTATGATGCGAGATAAGCCAAGCAGGTCAGCGCGCGTTGCGCATGCATCGACAGTGGGTCCAGCCAAGACCCCTTGCGCCGGCAACACGCCAGCGAGCGCAGAAATCATCAACCCTGAAACTATCCGTGAGACGCGCCGCATGGCCTCGTTTCCGTTTGCCGGGGGTTATCCCCAATTGAGCACAACGGCCACACCGCGGCTCCTGAAACTAAATAGAATCTAACCACCTAACATTTCCTGTAAACGGGCGGCATTGGTAGTAGACGCAGCTAGGAACTGCTTCACCTCCCATCTGTTGCATTCGGGCACCAGACTGCCTTTGTTGGCGCCACGTGTTAAGCGCCAGTGTTATCTAAACATCAAATGTTGGATTAATGACCGCCCGAACCCAATTTCGGTGCGCACCAGTGGAGCGTCTCCTCCGATGGATGAGGGACAAGAGGAAATTTTTGCTCACGAGCCGGGGATGCCACCCACGGCTGAACTCGTGCGTGCGGTCACGGATGCCCTTGACGAGAATAACAATCACAAGGTGCGCGCCCTAGTTGCCGAAGTGCACGGTCCAGATCTGGCTGATCTCATCGAGCTATTGGGGCCTCAAGAACGCGTCGACCTCATTAGTACGTTGGGGGCCGACTTCGATTACGAGGTGCTGACGGAGGTTGACGAAAAGGTCCGCGACCAGATTTCTGAGGCGTTGCCCAAGGACGTTCTAGCTAAGGGTGTTACCGACCTCGACAGCGACGATGCCGCGTATCTCATTGGCGGTCTGACGGAGAGCGATCAGAAGGCAATTCTGGACCAGCTCCCGCAAGGCGAAAGAGCAGCGCTACAGCGCAACCTCCTCTACCCAGAAGAGACGGCCGGCCGCTTGATGCAGGCTGACTTCGTGACAGTTGCACCGTTCTGGACGGTTGGGCAGGTCATCGACTTCATGCGTGAGACAGACGACTTGCCTGAGACCTTTTCAGAGATCTTCGTCGTCGACCCGGGTTTCCATCTGCTTGGCAGCGTGGAGCTGAGTCGCCTGCTGCGCACAAAGCGCCAGGTTCCAATTGAAAAAATTATGCACACTGATCGCCACCTGGTGCTGGCCACGACCGACCAGGAAGAGGTGGCGCGTGAGTTTGAGCGCTATGACTTGATGGCAGCGCCCGTCGTTGACAAGAACGAGCGTCTCGTCGGCGTTATCACTGTTGATGACGTCGTGGAGGTCATCGAACAAGAGGCTGATGAGGATGCAAAGTTATTGGCTGGTGTCGGCGATGAGCGCCTATCTGACAGCGTCCGCCAGATCGCGCCACCGCGCTTCGCCTGGCTGCTCGTCAATCTCTTAACCGCCATCATGGCCGCCGCTGTCATCAAGTTTTTTGACGCCACGATTGAGCACATGGTTGCGCTTGCCGTTCTTATGCCTGTTGTGGCGTCCATGGGTGGCAATGCCGGTACGCAGACCATGACGGTTACCGTTCGCGCGCTGGCTATGCGCGAGTTGGGGTCCGCCAACATTGCGCGCGTTGTCGTTCGTGAGACGGCGGTAGGCC
>JAUVPN010000140.1 GCA_030598645.1 Hyphomicrobium sp.
CGTATTTTTTCACAAGGCCGCATGCCCGGGCCGATCAATTTCCGCGGGGTACGGCTCGGTGTTCCTATTTGCGAGGACATCTGGGCTCCCGATGTGACTGAGTGCCTAGCAGAAGCCGGCGCGGAGCTTCTCATATCGGTTAATGGGTCGCCCTTCGATTGGATGAAACCTGATGCTCGGATGAACAAGGTCGTTGCGCGCATTACCGAGACGGGGCTGCCGCTTGCCTACCTCAATCAGGTGGGCGGGCAGGATGAGCTCGTGTTCGATGGTGCCTCTTTCGTGCTCAACGCCGACTGCGGACTAGCCGTGCAAGCACCTAGCTGGGAAGAAGTGGTTATACTGAGCGAGTGGCGCAAGACGCCTGAGGGCTGGCATTGCGCGCATGGAAAATGCGCCGTTGTTGAGGAAGGTGACGCCGCCGCCTACCAAGCCTGTCTCCTCGGCATCCGCGATTACGTAAACAAGAACGGATTTCCGGGTGTCATAGTAGGTCTCTCTGGTGGCATCGACAGCGCTCTCGTCACAGCTATCGCCACGGACGCCCTTGGACCGGAGCGGGTGCGCACGGTTATGATGCCATACCGCTATACGTCGAGCGAGAGCTTGCGAGACGCAGAAGCCTGCGCAACCGCGCTAGGTCTGCGTTATGACGTGTTGCCGATCGAGGCAGCGATCGCTGGTATCAAAGAAACGTTGGCTCCAGTGCTAGCTGGGACCGAGCCTGATGCAACGGAGGAGAATATTCAGGCCCGGGTGCGTGGCATCATCCTAATGGCTATTTCCAACAAGTTTGGCAACATGGTCGTCACCACTGGAAATAAGTCGGAAATGTCGGTGGGCTACGCCACGCTCTATGGTGATATGAACGGCGGCTTTAATCCGGTCAAAGACCTTTACAAGACGGAAATCTATCGTCTTGCCCGTTGGCGCAACGCGCATGTACCAAAAGGCGCCATGGGCCCCGCCGGCATTGTCATACCTGAGACTATCATCACGAGGGTTCCATCGGCCGAGCTGCGCCCAGGTCAGACGGATCAGGATTCGCTGCCGCCCTATGATATCCTCGATGACATTCTTACCTCTCTCGTTGAAAAGGAGACGCCGATCGACGAGATCGTTGCACGGGGGCACCCGCTCGATATTGTTCGGCAGGTCGAGCGCTTACTCTACATCGCGGAGTATAAGCGACGCCAAGCCGCGCCGGGGGTAAAGATTTCATCTCGGAATTTCGGACGTGACCGGCGCTATCCCATCACGAATAGGTTCCGCGAGGATGTGGATGCGACCCCTACTGTGAAAGCAAGAACTCAAGCGGGTGCTACCTTAGTTGAGAGAAAGAAAGACGCTTGAAAACAACGGGACATTGGCCGGTGCGCACTTGACCTGCTGTTGCTGAGTGGTGGGGCCTATCGCATTTTCATCGCTCATCGGTTCTACATCTTTCGGCTCTTGAGTTGCCCCGCCGACCCTCTATAGGTTGGCCCTTCGCAACCGATCAATGAGTAACCGCGGGACCACGCCCCAAAAATGTCAGTAATTGTTCGCTTTGCCCCCAGCCCTACGGGTCGCTTGCACGTCGGCAATATTCGCACGGCCATACTGAACTGGCTGTTTGCAAGAAAGAGCGGCGGAGAATTTTGGTTGCGCCTCGACGACACGGATCTGGAGCGCTCTACACCGGAGTTTGCGGAAGGCATTCGTGAGGATCTTGCGTGGCTTGGTTTGGAATGGTCACGAGAGGACCGCCAGTCGGAACGCACCGAGCACTATACGGAAGCGGCTAAATTGTTGCGCGCTCGCGGCAGGCTTTATGCCTGCTATGAAACAGAGGACGAGCTTGACCGGAAGCGCAAGCGTCAGTTGGCGCGCGGCATGCCTCCAATCTACGATCGCTCGGGTCTGAAGCTCACCTCCGACGAACGGGATAAACTGGAACGGGAGGGGCGTCAGCCGCATTGGCGTTTCAGGCTTGATAATAGCGAGGCGGAATCGGGGACAGCGCCGCTTCCAACCATTGTGTCTTGGAATGATCTCGTTAGGGGTGATCAGACAGTTGATGTGGGCTCGGTGTCCGATCCTGTTGTGATCCGCGCAAATGGTTCATTTCTTTATACCTTCACGAGCGTGGTCGATGACGCCGAATTGGGCACCACACACATCATCCGCGGTGAGGACCACATTACCAATACCGGCGTGCAGACTCAGTTGTTCGAAGCGTTGGGAAAGGAGGCGCCAGCCATTGCGCACCACAGCTTACTCATCGGCACGGATGGTAAAGCGCTTTCCAAACGACTCGGCGCCCTTTCCATCGGGCGTTTGCGCGCCGGTGGTTTGGAGCCGATGGCCGTGGCGAGTTACACTGCACTGATCGGAACCTCTGATCCAATCGACGCGCATGCCAATTTAGATGAGCTTGCCTCACTATTTGCGTTCGAAAAGATCTCAATGGCCCCGGCGCGTTTCGATGTTGAGGAGTTGAAAGCGCTGAACGCGCGGCTTCTTCACAAGCAGCCCTACTCAGCCGTCGAAGACAAGCTGCGCGCGCTAAACGCGGAAGGTGGGCCAGAGTTTTGGGAGGCGGTACGTGGCAACCTCTCTGTGCTTAGCGACGCCGTGACGTGGTGGGAAATTATCATGGGCGACATCAAGCCCATTATTGAGAACAAGGAGCTAACCGATAAGGCGGCAGCGCTTCTGCCTCCCGCGCCATGGAACGACACAACATGGGCAACTTGGATCGGGGCGCTCAAGGCGGCATCAGGGGGGGTCAAGGGTCGCCAATTGTTCCACCCGTTGCGCTTGGCACTGACGGGACTCGAGGATGGTCCTGAACTGCGGCTGCTGTTGCCACTGATCGGCCGAGTTAAAGCTGAACTGCGGCTACTCGGCCGAGCGAGCTGATTGGGCGCCGCAACCCGGATCACGCGACCCACCGGCGGCGCCCATCCGCTATTGCTCTTGATCCAATAGCGGAGACTTTCGAAGAACTCTGCTGCATTGTAGCGGTTTGATTGCTGCGTTAGGGGGTTTTGGCCTCAGCCTCCCACCTCGATCGGGCTTCCCAACCGGGTGCGTTCGCAGCGCGCGCATCGTCCTGTAACGCCTCTTGCGCAACGTACTCGTTTTCATTGCATGAGCAGCCTCTCACCAGCTGCTTGCGATACATAAACGCAGTCTTGAGGTTGGCGTAAGGCTCTTGTGAGCGAAAGGCGACTGACTCGGCCATCCCCTGTCCGGGGTTTCGATAGTAGTAGAGTTTAACCGGGGAGGCACACTTGTTCTGACAGACCCTGGCGTCTTGGTCGAAGTGACTAGGAAGCGTGGAGAAGCTAACCGGGAAATAGTAACCATCACACAGCCTCACGCATACAGTGCGATACGTATTGTATGAGCGGGTGCCGGAGAAAGGACTCCAGCCGGTGGAATAGCCATCGCCTTCATTGTCTTGCCATATGCCGGAAAATATGCCCCGGTTTTGCCGACGCGCCTCTTGCACATAGTTGGCGCCGCAGTTGTGGCGTGCAAGCTCACGAATGATTTCGTCGCGGTAGGATCGACTCGACGAGCCTATGATCTGCTGGCGCCGAGACTCCAGTCGGGCAAGCCGACGCTTCGCATCTTCCGCTTGTCGGGATAGTTGGGTGCAAGTTGGCGTGCGGCGCAGTGATTTGGAGAAGAGGAAATACTCGTAGCACTTACCGCGTTCAAGTTCGGTCTCGGCCGCTCGAACCTCTCGATTGACTTGGCGGATTTCGGACTGAATCCTAGGCAGTGCGTCGCGTGATTGACCAGAACTTTGACCCTCCTTCACGAGGCGCTGCTCGAGCTTCAGACAAATTGGATTCTTCGTTGACCAATTGGTTGATGGCGGTTGCGCACCGGGCGGAGGGCGGTACACCGGCTCGCTCGGGATAGGAGGACGCTCTGGCTCAGAATTGCTCCACGGCCACCACCCTTGGGCAAGGACTGGGCAGGCCGCCAGCATGACCGCAGTAAGCACGGCGGCGCCGAGGCTGTAGCGGCCAAGGGCGGGCGCGTGGCACGTAGCATTGGTTTTGCTGGGGCGGTCCATATCGTCCATGCTGCCCGTAAGGGTTCCGCCTGTGGTTTAAGTAACCTTTGAGGTCTGCGAATAGGGGGGTAATGAGGAGCAATTGGGGCGAACGTGGACGCTAGCCTCAAGAAAACAAAGCCTTATCAATGCCAGACTGTGCGGCCTTCGCACGCTTGACGGGACGAGCCTTGCTCCCCCATAAGAACTGCATGAACTTTGGGTCGCGCATAACAGCCTGCAACATTTATTGCAGCATTATTATACTAAGCTAGCAAAACCCGCTGGTGCGCGGCTCGCTTCTTTGCCCAAAGTCTACGACAGAGAATCGCCCGCGCCAGCGGCCTGGGGACCTTCATGGCCAATCAGCAACCGCTGAAGCTATACAACACGTTGACGCGCCGGAAAGAGGTCTTTGAACCCCTCGATTCGAAAGATGTCCGCATGTACGTGTGTGGGCCGACGGTCTACGACTATGCCCATATCGGCAATGCGCGTCCTATCATCGTTTTTGACGTGCTCTTCCGTCTGCTACGGCAAATTTATGGGCCAGGCCACGTCACCTATGTTCGCAATATCACTGATGTCGACGACAAGATTAATGCCCGTTCGGCTAAAGAGGGCATCGCGATCGGTGAGTTGACGGAGCGCACGACCAAGCAATTTCATGATGATATCGCAGCATTCGGTGTGTTGGCCCCCACGATTGAACCGCGCGCAACCCAGCACATAGATGAGATGAAAGCGTTGATCGAGGAACTCGTCTCAAAGGGCCACGCTTATGTGGCCGAGGATCACGTCCTGTTCAATGTGCCGTCAATGAGCGACTACGGTCGGCTGTCGAATCGCTCTCTTGACGAAATGGAGGCGGGGGCTCGTGTTGAAGTTGCCCCTTACAAGAAGGATGCGATGGACTTCGTACTATGGAAGCCATCAAAGAAAGGGGAGCCGTCCTGGCTCTCCCCGAGTGGCATCGCGGCTCGAGGACGTCCTGGGTGGCACATCGAGTGCTCGGCTATGGCCGGTGCGCACCTCGGCGATATATTTGACATCCACGGTGGTGGTATCGACCTCATCTTCCCACATCATGAAAACGAGATCGCGCAATCGCGCTGTGCGCACGGCACCGAGGTGATGGCGCGCTACTGGATGCATAACGGTTTCCTGCAAGTCGAGGGGGAGAAGATGAGTAAATCCCTCGGTAACTTCATCACGATCCATGAGTTGTTAGAGACGGATAAGTTCGGGGGACGCCGCTGGCCAGGTGAAGTTTTGCGTCTTGCTATGCTGATGACTCATTATCGCCAACCGCTGGATTTCACGGTGCGTAGCCTCGAATTAGCAGACAAGGTTCTCAGCCAGTGGCATCGCAAAATTGGCGATGTTGCGGCGGCGCCTGGAGGCGACTGGTTGAACGAAGTTAACAATGCACTAACAGATGACCTCAACACGCCAGGTGCGATTACTAAGCTCCATGCGGCGGCGGATGGCATTTCCAAGGACGACAGGTCAGATGCACCGGCGCGTTTCAAGGCGGCAGCAAATTCGTTGGGGCTGCTTACCTGCACCGAGCGAGAATGGCGTGTCAAAGCGGAGGAGCGCGTCGGCGTCGATCAATGCCGAGTGCAACAGCTGATAGCGTCGCGCCTCTCGGCGCGACAGGCTAAGAATTTTGAGGAAGCTGATCGCATCCGCGACGAGCTGGCTGCTATGGGCATTGCTTTGAAGGACTCCAAGGATCCAAAGACCGGCGAGATCGTAACCAAATGGGAGGTCGCGAGATGAAGAAAGACTGGCGATCAGATACACCGTTTCCTGGACATTGGCTCTTCTACCTTGTCGTAAAGATCGGCATCGCCGTTTTGGCGATTTGGATTGCGGCTAAGAGTTTTGGGGTCTTGTGAGAGTAAGATGAGCAAAGAGAGACTCTATTTATACGACACTACCCTGCGTGATGGTGCGCAGACGACCGGTGTCGACTTTTCCGTTGAGGAGAAGCGACGCATTGCCGGCGTGCTAGACGACCTAGGGATCGACTATATCGAAGGGGGCTACCCGGGGGCGAATGCGACCGACACCCAGTTTCTGGCTGAAGCGCCAAACCACAAGTCAGCGAAACTAACTGCTTTCGGTATGACCAAGCGCTCTGGCCGATCTGTGGCCAACGACCCGGGTCTACAAGCGGTGTTACAATCGCGCGCCGAAGCCATTTGTCTTGTCACCAAGGCATGGGACTATCACGTGCGCGTGGCCCTAGGCATTTCCAATGAGGAATGCCTGGAGGCACTCGCGCTATCCGTAAAAGCTATTGTCGATAGCGGGCGCGAGGCGCTCATAGATTGCGAGCACTTCTTCGACGGATATAAGGGGAATCGTGATTTTGCGATTGCAGTGGCCCGCACAGCATACGAGGGTGGCGCTCGGTGGGTCGTCTTGTGTGATACCAACGGCGGTACGCTGCCGCACGAGATTGAAAGTATTGTAGCTGATGTTGCGTCAGTCGTCCCTGGTGCACGGCTGGGCATTCATACCCACAACGATACCGACAACGCCGTGGCAAACTCTCTTATGGCTGTGCGCGCTGGCTGCCGCCATATCCAAGGCACGCTCAATGGGCTCGGTGAGCGCTGTGGCAATGCCAACCTGACCTCAATAATTCCGACCCTACTCTTGAAGAGTGAGTTTGCCGAATACTTCGAGACGGGCGTGACGCCGGAACGCCTGCGCACTCTTACGCACGCGAGCCGCGTGCTCGACGAAGTTTTGAACCGCTCACCCGATCGTCATGCCCCCTACGTGGGCGAAAGCGCCTTCGCAACAAAGGCTGGCATTCACGCATCGGCTATTGTCAAGGAACCAGATACTTACGAGCACGTTTCACCCGAAAGCATTGGCAATCGTCGGCATCTCCTTGTGTCAAAACAGTCCGGCCGATCGAGCATTATGGCGGCCATCGAAAGATTGGGAATTGCCGTCGATATAGACGACGCCCGGGTCTCCACACTACTTGACGAAGTTAAGGCGCGCGAAGCGGCCGGATACTCCTACGAGGCCGCGGAGGCGTCGTTTGAACTTCTTGC
>JAUVPN010000016.1 GCA_030598645.1 Hyphomicrobium sp.
AGACTTTCGGCTCCTGAGCGTACGCACCCCCAACTCCTCGGCAATAATGCGCGCCAATATGTCAACACCCTCGTCCAATTCGGGATACGAGGTCGTAAGCGGCATCATGCATTTGATCACTTCGTCTTCAGCCCCGCTGCGCTCGATGACGAGACCGTGCTCGAAAGCTTTGGATGTAATCGCGGCGGCGCGCTTTGGTTCAGCGCAAGCCACGCCAATCATCATGCCCCGCCCGCGTACGCCGAGAAGGTGCGGGGAAAAGCAGTCGACCAGCTTTTGCAAGCGATTGCCAAGATGTCTGCCCTTCTCGACTACACTCTCGGCAAACTCTGTCGTCCGCCAGTAGTGGTTGAGCATTGCCGTGGCGGTGATGAACGCGTGGTTGTTGCCGCGGAAGGTGCCGTTGTGCTGGCCGGGCTCCCACACATCCAGCGCGCGCTTGAGCAGCACAACCGCGCAAGGCAGGCCGTATCCTGAAAGCGACTTCGACAAAGTGACGATGTCAGGGTTTATGCGGGCCGCCTCAAAGCTGAAGAAGGAACCGGTGCGACCGCATCCCGCCTGAATGTCGTCAATGATAAGAACGATGCCCTTCTCATTGCACAGTGCCTCAAGGCGCTTGAGCCATTCGATGCTTGCAGCGTTGAGACCGCCCTCGCCTTGGACCACTTCAAGGATCACTGCGGCGGGCAGCTCTACACCACTGGATTGATCGGATAGCGCCCGATCGAGATGGTCGATCGTGTCCACGTCGTCGCCGTGGTAGCCTTCGTAAGGCATCAAGGTCGCATTTGGCAGCGGCACCCCGGCTGCGCCCCGGTAGAATTCGTTGCCTGTGACCGCTAGCGCGCCTAGGGAAACGCCATGGAAGCCATTTGTGAAATAGATGACGTTGGTGCGCCCCGTCGCTTTGCGCGCAATTTTTAGGGCTGCTTCGATCGAATTCGTGCCAGTTGGCCCGGTGAACTGGACGACGTAGTCGAGACCACGCGGCTCTAGCACGATCTCCTGCATGGCCTCAAGGAATTGCGCCTTGGCCCCCGTGTGCAGATCGAGACTATGGGTGATACCGTCTTGGGTGATATAGTCGATCAGCGCTTTCTTGAGCACGGGATTGTTATGCCCATAGCTCAGCGATCCTGCGCCTGAAAGAAAGTCCAAGTAACGCCGCCCGTTCAGATCCCACATCTCACTACCCAGCGCTCGCGTGAAGATCTGCGGGAATGCGCGCGCATAAGACTGGACATTGGATTCGTAACGGGAGAAGACGTCATTGTCGGCGCGGTAGGCGTTTTTCTTAGCGGGCAACATCGTCCTGACTCCTCAGGTTACGCCGAACACTTCTGGTACTCGCTTCAATCAATGCCGCCGTGCTCCGCGGCGACACTGTCTTCTCCGCGTGCACGCCACGCGCTAGCGAAAGCCTCGGGCAGATGTGGAAGCTGGCCGTAAGGCGCAGAACGAGACTGCGCGATGAAGCGCGTCTGTCCGCTGTGTCAGACTTGTTTGCAAACACGTTCAGCGTCACGTCACCTCTCCATTTAAACGCGTGCGAACGACGCCTCTGGTGGTCTGATCTTTAATGGGATCGCGCCCACAAACGGGTGGGGGCGGTGCGATCTCAAACGAGCAGCGGTGAAACCAACCAGACGGCGATTGAGGTGTTTGTCTCATCTGGTTGATCCTCATACTTCCTACCTTGCGAAAGAACAATGTTTTCAAAGGGCTGGTTTGACCCGTTCAGAAGATATCATAGGCCCTTTTTTAGGTCTCCTTGCAACCGCATTGTCGCATCGGGGCCTTCGCCACGGGCTCAGGTCACCTGGCCAAGGGCCCCCGGGCCCGATAGACCGGGCTTATGGACTGGGCTCATGGGCTGAGCTCAATGCAACCAGCTTGCCAGCAATCAGACCATTTCCCAGGGTGCTGGGGGTGGACTTTGCCCCCGCGCCCTAATCAAAGTGGCGCTTGCCCAAATGACTGGCACAGCCGCAAAGTGTACGTGACGTGAACGCAATCCTTACGCGTACTCGCTGCGCAGGTGGAGGGCGCTTCGGTCATCAAAGTTAACAGGCGCATTGACGATGAAAGGGCCGCGTTACCAGCAATGTGCGCTGGTCGCGAATTCCCAAGCCGGAACGCCAGGACGCATCGCGCCGACACACCCGGCATGATTTACGCCACACAGAGCGAGGCGCCGGCATCAATGCGCCGGCGTTGGGCCAGATGGCGCAAAGCGGACATTGCAGACCAGAAAACGGATCGTTCCAAATCCCAGGTTGCAAATGGGTATCGGTCGAGGGGCCGCTACCGTCAATCCCGACTGCTCTCGATACACTCAGGGTGCTATGGGTATGCGTCAAACATTGCTGTCATTATCTTCTGAAGGAACCGCGAAAGCATGATGAAGTCCTGCTTTTCGAAGTGGTTGCTGAACGATGTGACCCTCAAATATTTCAGAAACTGTACAATGTCGTTTAGCCCGATAGCGTCGCATACCAAGGCGTGAAGACCGGATTTTGAGCCAAGGCGCGGTCCATCAGTACAACCTTAACGGCCATCCTCATCGATCTATACCTTGTGAGAAATGCCACAGCGCGATTCCGCGCGACGCTCCATGATCCCCCTATCGCATCGTCCCCGATGACCCGGAAGGCGATGCGAGAACGTGATGAAACGAGAGATCAGAAGGAGCGTTATCATGAAACTAGCAAGGCAAATCTTTGTCGCGACACTGGTTATTGGCGTCGTGGCTCTGGCAGATATTGGAGCTGCCCAGGCCGGAGATTACTCACCGGTGTGGAGGGCGATGAGGCCGCTATACGCGGTTAGTTTCGACGTCGGAAGGAAGCATGTACTCAGCTACTTTCTCAGTAAGAGAGGCCTATGCGATCTAACGGTGATGGTTACCGAAAGACCGAGTAAAGTTCCCGAAGGCGATGAAATATCTCCACTGCCAACCGAACGCTTTACGGCTGCGATCGATGGTGGCACCACTGCGCGGTTCGATACAACCGAGGGCAAGACGCTGGAATACGCTTGCGCGACGGGCGCGCAGTCGATGAGCATTAGGCAGGTGAACCAGGTCGCCGCGACTTCGCCGGCGGCAAAATAAAGAAGGACCTTACCAAGACTCCGTCATGATCCTTGGGGGGTGAGCGCCCCCCTTGATTTGTAAGGACTCCATTGGTGTTTTTCAGCAACATGGCTGGATGGTTTGTAACCTTTAATGATCCTGGCGTGATTGGATTGCTAATCTCGCAACCATTCCAACTGATTTTTTTGCTCGACAATGCCTAGGGGTACGCGCGGCCGTTTCACCCCAAGACATCAGTTTTAGAATGCTCGTGAAGTGCGAGCTGCGCTATTGTTGTCCTCGGCCCGACGACACAGCCCCAGGCAGCGGCAATGGCGCAGTCTCGCATGACACGAATCCAGCAATCTTTGGAGAAGATCGCATTATTCAAAGACCTCCCGGCGGAGGCTCTGCAACGAATTGAGCGGCTCTTTCGGTGGGCTCGCTACGAGCAGGGCGAGCTAATTGTCGCGTACGGCGATGATACCTCAGAAGTATTTTTTATCATCGAGGGCGATGCCCGCGTCACCATTTACTCAATTGACGGCAAGGCTGTGAGCTTTCGCGAGCTGGGGCCGGGAAACATCTTCGGTGAGTACGCCGCCATCGACCGTAGTCCCCGCTCGGCGAGCGTCGAGGCGCGGACATGCTGTTATATCGCCTCCATGCCGTCTGCCGCATTCCGAGAGCTGCTGCGGACTGAGCCCGATATCACGGAGACATTATTGAAGCATCTCGTGGCTGAGCTTCGCGAACTGACGACGCGTGTCTATGAATTCAGCACGCTTTGCGTGAACAATCGCATCCAGGCTGAAGTGTTGCGGCAAGCCCGTCGCGTAGACCCTGAGGGCAACGTAGCCCGTATTGAACCAGCCCCCACGCACGCCGAAATTGCGAGTCGCATCAGCACGCATCGTGAGGCGGTTACCCGCGAGCTGAACCGCCTTTCGAAGAAAGGCATCATTGAGCAACAGAAGCAGGCGCTAGTGGTCATCGATATCGATCGCCTGTCCGCGATGGTTCATGAGGCGACCGGAGAGTAGCGCTTTTGCCCGTTCCCAACCGTTTGCCCAAGGTGGATTATGTGATCACCGCCGGACGAAACCAATGGAGGCCAAGTGGCTGGGATATGGGGGCTGCTCGCCTCTTCAGCGAAGCGGTCTCATCGAGCACGCAAACTGGATCTTTCCGCTCAATCGCTCCCCCAATCATGCTTGATAGTGAAGCGGGCCAGGCGTTGACAGTCGATCAAGCACGGCATGAAAGCGGCGCACTAAAGCGAGCTTGAGATGGGCAGCACGCTGTGGCAGCAGAGGCACAGGCTGCCTGAATTGTATGCACTGCATCCCAACATTCCTGTCACAAATGACGCTCGCTGGTTGTACGAGCACCGTCGCTTGACTACGGTTTTTTCCTTGGGGGGCATCAGGCTGCGTTCAGCAAGCTCACCGGGATGGGGGAGAGCGCATGCGGCATTTGTCTCAGACATGGCCAGTCTCGCTTCGGGCAATCATCGCGGCGCCGCTGCTTGCGCTTTCGCCTTGCGGAGCGCTCGCCGGCGGTTTTGAAATACAGCAATCAGCCTATTTCCAAGGCATGTCGTTCGCCGGCGTCGCAACTGGCGGTCCAAGCATCGCCTCGCTGGCATGGAACCCCGCCTCGTCAGCCTTCGCCGGCAATGGCTTGACCACAGAGGCAAGCGTGGCGATGGTCTTCACCACCGCCGATCTCAATGTCCCCAATCCCATAGGACCGCTCCAGGGCGGGCCAACGGCAGTCGACGTGGGGAGAAATTCCCCACTCGGTGCCAGCTTTGCTACGTGGCGGGTCGATGAGAAGACGGTGCTTGGGTTGAGTATCACCTCGCCGTTTGGGCTCGTGACAAAGCCCAATAATCCAAATTGGGCCGGCCGATCCGTTGGCCTCACCACCAAGATATTTAGCCTCAACGCCACGCCGTCAGTGTCCTACGAGATTTTGCCTGGCTTAGCGATCGGCGCCGGGGTGCAATTTCAGTATTTCGATTTGGTGCGGCTGACCGCGTCCACACCCCTCCCATCGCCGCCCTTTCTTCCTGGAGTCGAAGTCATTTCGGACATCAATGGTCATGACTTTGGCGTTGGTTTCATGGCCGGCGTCAACTACAGTCCTCTCCCGGGAACATCGATGGGTTTGGGTTTTCGCTCTTCAATTCATCACGAACTTGAGGGCGACACCACACTTGGTAACCTCGCTAAGGCGCCGATTAGAGGCGACATCGATCTCCCCGAAAAGCTCACCTTCAGCTTTCGACAAGCGCTTTCGCCGTCAGTAAGAGTCCTCGGAACGGTCGATTGGGCGAACTGGAGCAGATTTGGCGTGATCCCGATCAAACTAAGGGGTTCGGACCCGCTCCTTGGTGGTTCTGGCGATACTGTCGCTAATCTGGTCTTCAGATGGCGTGACGGCTGGTTATTTGCCTTGGGCAGCGAATACGATTGGTCCCCCAATTTGACACTCAGAGCGGGCGTGAACTACGACATATCGCCGGTCGACTCCGCAACAACACGTCTGGTGCAAG
Source organism: Hyphomicrobium sp. (assembly GCA_030598645.1). Next base: position 5,637 of record JAUVPN010000016.1, read on the forward strand.
ATCCCGACAGCAATCGTATTTGGGTGAGCGTGGGAGCGTCGTATAGATTGAGCGCTGACAGCACCATTGATTTTGCCTACAGCCATGGGTTCTTCGAAGATGACGCGCCATTCAATCGGCTGCCAGCGTCGGTGGCATTGCAGGGAGTGCCCCCTCTGTTCGGCGAGGCGGATCTCAGCTCTGATATGATTTCTGTCAGCTGGAAGATGCGCTGGGGCGCTCCCTCGCACGCGCCCGCGCCGCTGAAATAGTAGCCTTCGCTGAACGGCTGGGTACTCTTACGCATGCCAACGCCTTTAGCGAGCGCGCCATAGTCGCTGCTCACTTGCCGCTGATTGTCAAAGGCGACTAGCTTAAGCTGTGGCGACAAAAATCAAAATGCCACCAACGCAGAAACAATCGCATTCAATTAAAGTTTTGGTTTACTGCAAGCCGGGATCGAGGCTTGCTGCCCCAATCGGTCGCCCAAGCCCTTCTGATCGAGCCCGCCGACACAGCTATCGCGTAGGTGCTTTGACTTAACTCTACGCCATCTTCGAAAAAAGCGAATAACGGCAATCTCAGGCGATGCCTAACACGGATCAGGGCATCAACAATCGTGACCGCGGGCTTCATCATTTCAGTGGTTGTATTGGCGGATACTCATTGGGATCGAATACGGACCACACCATTGCGCCAATAGGGGGGGGCTTGTCAAAGAGCTCAAGTCCATCGAACATGTCCTTAGGAGATAAGAACATCTTATGCCTGTCGAGCCGTGACCGCACATCCTGGAATTTCTTATAATTATCCCCGTAGTCCGAATCAACTGCCGGCCCCGCGAGGTAGCTATTCTTGCGCCAGATGTAGCTATACTTGCCCCAGTGGGGCCGCCCCCCATGTCGTATAAAAATATTCTCAACGGTTTCACCGATCGGAATCTGGCTCTTATGTTTTATCGAAGCGACCACATAGATTCCCACATAGGCGGTGTCACGACCAGCATTGAGGCCGATCAAAGTTTTATCGCTTCCTTTTGCAAAGCGGACCTGCACCCGCGGGTAGTTGAGATACTGTCCGTTATCTCGAAAACGACGAAGCTCAAATCTTAGTTCCTTCAGCAGTTCCTCGAGCTTACTGACGTCGAATGCGTACTCGACATTCATGATCATGCGCAACTGATGATTCTCAGTCGGCTCACGATAGTGGTCGTAGAGGAAAACTCGATACGATTTATCGATTATATCTTTATCGATGCAAAACTCTTTCTCAGTGGCCGAACAGTAGCGCTGGCGGAACCGACTGTGCAACGTCTTCAGTGAGCCCAATCGTTTAGATAGGTAGATGTGGCCGCCAACAAAGACGCCAAAATCATACAAGCGGTGACGAATAGTCGACTTGTTTACGAAGAAGCGTTCGAGATCAGTTGCTGCTCTGTTGCGTGAAAACCCCGCATGCAGCGGCCTGGAGGTCAAAACGCGTGTGCAAGCGGTATCCGTATCCGGAATCCATAGCATGCTAACGTAATCGCTCTTTCTCGCAGTCTTCAGAATTTGCTTGAAAGCTTTAGGGGCTGGCTGAGAACTGATCTCGCAATGGAGCGAGAAGGCTGGGACCAATTTCAGCTTGACGCTAGTCAGGATCCCAAGCTGGCCGAGATGGCAGCGCAACGCCTTCAATTCGTCGGTCTCTTTTGAATAATTAACGGTATCTCCGTCGGAATTTACGATCTCGACTTCTTCAACAATGTCAGATAGTGACCCATATCCCAGACTGCTCCCATGGGTTGATGTTGCAATGACGCCGGGGATAGTTTGGGCGTGATATGAACCCAAAGACGGAAAATGCAGACGATGTTTGTCGCATTCTTTGATCGCTTCGAAGATCGTGACGCCCGCCCCGACCTTTACTTCACGATTCGGCACATTAACTTCTATGGTTTTCAGCCCCTTAAGATCGACGAGAATGTCGTTGGTATGAAAGATGTGGTTGAACGAATGTTTGCCGCCGATGACCTTCACCTTTTTGCCGCGCTCGTAAGCCTCCTTCACAATTTCTTTGACTTGATCTTCATGTCCTGGCGTCCTAAATTCAGCCTCAAAAGAAACGTTCTTATAGGCGTTCTGAATAAACTTCTTTTCCATGGCGGGGCCTTACTCGCTTTCACGTCAACCTTCGGATCTATTGCGTCGGGTTTGCGGTCGCAGGGCTTGCAATTCCGCTCATCAGAGGTGCACAGATTTCGTCAGCCTTCACCGGACCGCCCCCCGGCAGCCGTGTGGCAAACACCCGACACGCGTTGACCCCAAAAATCTTGCGAATAGCGTTATCGTCGAAGACGCGGTTGCCGTTCGGCTGGCGCCGATCGATCAGGGCCTGGGTCAAGTATGGAAGGCCGGCAACGTCGATCGGCGTGCTTACTGCACCGTCGAAATCAGACCCGAGCGCGATATGGTCAAACGGATCGTAGTTCGGGTTGCGGGCACGCATCTCGTCTACGAAGCCGGGTTCGCTCAACGCTGAATGTGCGGCAATAAACGCACTGACGACGTCCTCCATCGATCCACCTGCTGCTGCAGTCCAGATGCCGACGCCAACGATCCCACCGGTCCGCGCAATGGCGCGGACTTCCTCGTCGCGCATATTCCGGGCGACGTCACAGATCGGTGCCAAACAAGGGCTCGGCGGACAACAATGTTCGCGCATGCCCGTGTGGGAAACGACCACGGGTGTTTTGGACGCCTCGGCCGCCTCGGCGATTCCAGTGTCCGTCGCATGCGCAACGTCGAGGATGATGTTGCTCTCGCTAACCGCTTCGATAAAAGCCCGTCCCTTGTCGGTGAAGCCTGCGCGCTGATCGCAGCCCTCACTTGACGCGCCGAGAGCATTGTTGAAACGGTGGGTCGGCGCAAGCATTCGAAAATTGGCCTTGCCTAGCTTTGCTACGCCGCGCTTGACGTCGTCGGCCGTTTGATCTCCCTCGCCGAGCCAGTGGGCGCCTTCGAGCGCAATTAGGGCGCCAATCGTCGAGGACTCGCCGCTCACTCGTTCTCTTACGAGGCCTCTCAGGTCCTCCACGTCCGTGACAACCCGTAACCGACCTTTCGAGTCCCCCACAAAATTGGTTAACCGGTTTGCCTGATAAAGCGCGCGCTCTTTCAAATCGAACCAAACACTCAACGGCCGAGCCTGAGCCACCTGCAGCCAGCCCGTCTGGTTGATTTCCTCAGCTGAGAGGCACTTAGTAGCGCCCCGCTCGATCAACCGCGCTTTTGGAGGTGCGGGACCTCCGCCGACGGTCTTGGTCACGACAGCGAAAACTTGCAGTGCGACGTTGCCTTCTTTTAGGCGTGGCAGATCGACATGACCGAGGTTACTTCGCCTAAGCAGGTCGCGATTCCAGAGCATCGTGTCGGCGTGAAGATCGACGATAAACAGCGGATTGTGCAGATGCCGCGCTTCATCTGAGACATCTGGTAGCTTGCTTTTGTAAACCTGGTTCAGAGAACCATCGACCCAATCTCCGGCATTACCGCTCAGAATGAGACCAGCGACCACAACAAATATAAGAACAATGACTCCAACCACCTTCATAGTCATGAGCAGCGCCCTCTCCTGGCCGATAGTGATGAGCCTTCGGCGCAGTTCTGTAGCTCTTATCGAGTTAGTTGCTCTCTTGCTTCCCCATCTAATTTCGACCAAGGCCTATCGAGCAGAAAACCGACGACTGCAGCCGCGCATGCAGTGAGTGCCCCAATCCAAGGAGGGGTCGCGGGTGTGCCGGTCAAGACATTGAGCGTGGCGATTAACGTCGGCACGTACAAGGCTAGAATTGCGATTGGAATGAGGATGCGCGCCCAGCGCTCGTCGCGGCGGAACGGGATCAATATGAGCGTCATAAGCACTACGAAGAGGGCCAGCATGCCTCCGCCGGCGACATCCATCAGCGCAAGCAAGAGTATTTGAGTTCTCCCCCCGAAAAGAGTCGTCCCCAACTCCTCCCAGCTGACCTGCAGAGCTTCCGCGTGATACGGCATGAACTCTTCGTGCGTGCAGTAGTTCACACCCACTACAAGGCTGGCAAGAGCCACCAGAACATAGAGGACGAGAGCAATTTTGCGTCGTGTCGCCAAGAGTAGCCTTGCTGCTGGGACCAACTAGTGGGCGATAAAGCCAATCAACGCTACTAAGTAATGTTATGGCTCAATTCGCGCGCCGCAGTCGGTTGCCAGCGCTCCGACATTGTCAAACGCAGTAAACCAATTCCATCGAGAAGGTTCAAGACCGGAGCGATCCGTGACTAGGCGCATATATGCATGCGGGTGGTTAGCCATCTCCGTCAGGGGAGGAGCAGTCTGAAAGAGGGAGACAGCAATAGGGCTTCAGCGATCCTCATGAGAGAGAGCGAAGAACTGCCCTCGAAGGGTAACGCGCAACCTTTGCAATCATTGGCGATTAGTGTCATGCTCAACAGGCAAGTGCCCGCCGTAAAGTTTTGTTTGTTCAGCACGGCGTTACTATGCCTCTCGGCGTACCACAAAGTAGGAGCGGAACTGCAATAGGAGGGGGATCGCGCGATCCCCCATTCGAGGCAGAGCGTCGCCAGCTTACGGTTATGTTCTGTGACCTCGTCGGGTCGACGGCCATTTCTGCGCAACTCGATCCTGAAGATCTCCGCGAAATCATTCGCTCGTATCAGGAGACGTGTGCAGCGGTGGTTGACCGCTTCCGTGGTTATCTTGGCCGATTTGTAGGTGACGGCGTTCTCGTCTATTTTGGCTATCCAGAGTCGCACGAGGACGATACTGAGCGGGCCATACGGGCAGCCTTTGGGATCATCGAGGCTACGTCTGAGCTTAACCATTCACTCACCCACTACCCGGGCGTCGAGTTGGCCGTGCGGATCGGCGTGGCAACTGGCCTCGTAGTAGTGGGAGACATAGTTGGCAGGGGGGCCACCGAACAGGACGCAGCCGTCGGCCAAACTCCCAATCTTGCAGCGCGCTTGCAAGGTGCAGCAGAACCCAATTCCATTGTGATTGACTCCCATACGCAGCAATTGTTGGGCGATCAGTTCGAGTACGAGCACCTCGCCCCCCACAAATTCAGTGGATTTTCTGAACCCATAGTCGCTTGGCGCGTAATTCAGCCCTTGCAGGGCGTGACGCGCTTCGAGGCAATGCACCGCAAAGGAGTCGTACCCCTCGTCGGCCGCGAGGAAAAAATCAACCGCCTTCTGGAATGCTGGCGGAGCGCGAAGAGTGGACGGGGGCAATGTGTCTTGGTCGCGGGCGAGGCTGGCATTGGAAAGTCGCGACTTGCCGAGTCGCTTAGCGAGCGCTTGACCAACGAGCAACATGTTGAATTGCGATACCAGTGCCACTCGTACTGCACGAGCAGCGCATTTCATCCGATCATCGATCAGCTCGAACGCACTGCCCTTATTCACGGCGAGGACAAGGCCGAACAAAGGCTGGCCAAATTGCAGCAGCTAGTAGCAAATTACCAGTGCGATCCCGAGGAGGTTGTTCCCTTGCTTGCAGCGCTGCTGTCAATACCCACGACGAATCAATATCCCCCCCTTAGAATGAGCCCTCGGCAGCAAAAAGAGCGAACGCTCGCCGGACTGGTGAATCAGATTTTAGGCGGCGCGCTTCACGAGCCGGTGCTTGTGCTATTCGAAGATGTACATTGGATTGATCCGAGTTCTCGTGAGCTGCTCGACATAATCTGGAAGCAGATTCGAACGAGCCGCATTTTGTTGTTAGTAACAACTCGTGAGCAACATATCCCGTTGGCTTGGTCGGGAGCCGAGCATGCATCGACGATCACGCTCAACCGGCTGGATCGTCGAGACAGCTTGGCATTGGTTGCGCAAATGCCTGGAGGGAGTGCACTTCCGCAGGCCGTGTTGGAAGAAATTGTCCAAAGGACCGATGGCGTGCCTCTGCACGTGGAGGAGTTGACCAAGTCAATTCTCGGGTCAGCCTCCCTGAAGGGAGATCAAGGCGACCATTGCCTCAATTTTCCAGTCTCCCTGCAAGGCTCGTTGATGGCACGACTCGATCAACTCGGCCCTCAAAAACGGATAGCTCAATATGCTTCCGTCATTGGCCGAGAGTTCTCCCTTCGACTGTTGGCCGAAGTTTCCGGCTTGACCGAGCAGAGCCTCAGAAACGGGCTGGAGAAATTGGTGCAGTCCGAATTGGTCTATCAGTGCGGCTCGATGTCCGACCCGACATTTATTTTCAAGCATGCCATGGTGCAGGAAGCGGCGCACGAAAGTTTGCTACACAGCGAGCGACGCGATCTGCATGCGCAAACTGCAAGAGCGCTCCAGCTCAAGTTTCCGCAATTGGCGCAAACACAGCCGGAATTGCTAGCACAACACTACACCCAGGCCGCTGATGCTCAAAGCGCAATAGTTTTTTGGATTAGTGCGGGACAGCGTTCCATTGAGCGGTGTGCTTTTGTTGAGGCGATTTCTCATCTTCGCGAGGCGCTTAATTTGCTAGCGCGGCTGCCAGCGTCTGCGGAGCGCGATGAGCAAGAGCTTGACGTTCAAATGACTATTGGTGGCGCAATTACCGCTACGTCGGGATATGGCGCTCTGCAAGTCGGTCAAGCCTTCGATCGAGCGCTAGAACTTTGTCGTAAGCTGAACAAGCCTGAGAAGCTCTTTCCGACGCTTTACGGGATTGGTGGCTTCCACTTGATACGCAGCGAACTCGATAAGACAAGACGAATCGCTGAAGAAATTCTCGATCATGCCAAACATTGCAGCGATGCAACGCCGACGCTGCTTGGTTGTCGGTTGCTAGGCGCCACGCTCTTTTTGACCGGCGACTACCGCGGAGCGCGTGATCACTTAAACCAAGCGGTCGCGCTCTATGATGTCGATAAACACCCGGCAATGATCTCGGTCAACTCTGAGGACTACCTAACGACCGGCCTTGCTTATCTATCTTTCGTCAATGTTATGCTTGGCAGCCTGGATCAGGGTTTTGAAGCCAGTCACAGATCGCTGGCTCATGCCCGTCAGCTTGGGCACCTCTACAGTGTTGCTTACGCGCTCCAATTCTCGGCCGCGATGCATCAGCTGCGCGGGGAATCCGCAGCCGTGCGAGAACGGTCGGCAGAGCTAATCGACCTGTGCATCGAACAGGGCTACCCGCACTTTCTCGGCGCGGGCCACACCCTTCAGGGATGGGCAATGGTCGACGAGGGGCAGAGTGAGGAGGGTCTCAATGTGCTCCAAACCGGCATCAACGAGTGGGTTTCCCTGGGAGGTGCATGTTACGTCCCTTGGGGGCTGTCCATGTTGTCGGATGCGCTAGCGAAGGCCGGCATGGTCGATAGAGCTCTTAGCACGGCCATACAAGGAATCGAATTGACCCAGAAGTCGGGCGAAAAATGGTTTAAAGCTGAACTCGTTCGTCAGCGTGGTGAAATGTTATTGATGGGAGGCGGCAAGTCGGCAGAAGCAAAGGCCGAAGCCTCTTTCCAAGAGGCACTGTCGATCGCGCGCGATAGTAGTGCCACGTTGTGGGAGCTTCGCGCGGCGATGTCGCTGGCGCAACTGTGGCATGGCGCAAAGCGCCTTGATGAGGCGCGCGCACTTTTGGCAACCGTTTACGACAGATTCACCGAAGGCCTGGATACACCGTTTTTGCACCAAGCAAGGCAATTGCTTTGCGACTAGAACAAATAGTCGTGGGCGAAAAAGAAGCCTTGCAGGATACGACGGATAGGTGGATCGCCTCTGCTAATGTCGTATGAGAAGCTGACCTTGGATGCTGATGCTTGGATTTCGATGCAATTGGAAAGGCGAAGATGTGCGTTTGTCAGAACCTCAACCGCATCACCATAACCTCAGATCGCACCGCTTTGACTTCAGGCTGGCGACATGAGTGCGCATCTTGGTTCAGCTAGTTAGAGTTTCTCCATGCGCTGACCTCGGAGATCCGTCATGCCGCCAACGCTCGAAGAGCATCTCGATCCAAAAAAGTCACCAAAGCGCATACTTGCACTTGATGGGGGTGGGACGCTCGGGATTATCGAGATAGCCTTCCTCGAAAAGATTGAGCACATCCTAAGAAGACGCAATGGCAACGATCCTGACTTTCGCCTTTGCCATTACTTCGACCTCATTGGCGGCACATCGACCGGTGCAATTGTCGCCGCGGCGCTCGCTCTGGGCAAGTCGGCAACCGAGGTGAAAGACCTTTATATGAGTCTCGCAAAAGAGGTCTTCAAGCAAACATACCTTGGGTCTATGCTAAGCAAATACGGTTATGACTACATTTCACCGCCCTTCGACGCAAAGAATCTCACAAACATCCTTCGCAACATTCTAGGCGATCGTGAGCTCCAATCGCCGGATCTAGAAACCGGTCTCGGGCTAGTCACCAAGCGGATCGATACGGGGAGCGTGTGGGTTTTGACCAATAATCCTCGCTCAAAATTTTTTGAAGACCCGCCTGTGGATCCAAAAAACGGCACACGTCCATACATTGGCAACAAGCACTACAAGCTTTGCGACATCGTACGCGCAAGCGCGGCAGTGCCATTTTATTTCGCGCCCCAAAAGGTTCGGATTGAAGACGCCAAGCCTCACGGTTTGTTTGTGGACGGCGGCGTGTCACCACTCAACAATCCTGCGCTCCAGCTGTTGATGCTCGCCGGAATGGGCGCGTATGGTTTTAACTGGCCTATCGATAAGGACAAACTGCTTTTGATCTCCATAGGCTCGGGATGGCGACGCCCTGAGATTTCTTATGAAGAGGCGGCCTCCATGCTATCGGCCAAACGCGCGGTGATTGCACTTCGCGGAGTGTGTCTCTGGGACTGCGGTGCCCAAACACTAATGCTGCTGCAATGGCTATCGGAGCCGACCTCGGCTTGGCCCATTAATTCAGAAGTCCATGATTTGAGTGGGGATATATTGGGTGGCGGCACACACGACCGGCGCGAGCTGCTAACTTTTCAGCGTTATGACGTCGACTTTGACCCATCGTGGATTGAGAAGCGAGCCGGAAAGAGGTTCGGCCAGTCAGAACTTAAGCGACTCCATAATTTTGTCGAGCCGGCTGTCATGCCGGATGTTTATTCCATCGCTTCCAAGGTCGCGGAAAAGGAAGTTGATGAAAGACATTTCCCGGCAGCATTCGATATTCAACCGTTACGCGCCGCCAGCCAAGCGAGCGTGTGAACAGAGAGAAACCCATTTCGATGTCGGGCGCTAGGAGAACCAGCCGGAGCGTCTGACGTCCGATAATTGTAGGCCTTGCAGGTCAGCGGGGTCCGAAGCACACCACAGAATACACACGAGTGGCTTGACGTCGCTTCGAGGAATTGTGGGACTAGAGCAGCAGGGCACACGTCACCATCCCGCCCGAAGATGCATATACGCGCACGTGTCTCCAAAAAACCAGCGCCATGATCAAGGAGACAGGACGTGCCGCGCTCTTAATCTCATGTGCGCTTTACCCGCGAAAGCAGACATGCCGCCCTTGGCGCGTTACGTCCGCTAAGTGCCAAAAGCGGACATTCGACCCTCGATTGCTGCTAATTGCTGGGTACCCTCTCATCCGCAGCTTCTGATACCTAAGCGTGTCGGCTCGATTAGTCCGTTTGAGCGCAGATGAAGACAGAGAGACAACAGCATGAAGAAGCTTCTGGCGGCTGGATTGTTGGCAGCCACCTTAGTACTGCCGATTGGGATCGCACATGCTTCCGATTGCGACATCGCGATACTGAACGGCCGGGTCATGGACCCCGAGACCAATTTCGATGCCGTGAGTAATGTCTGCGTCAAAGACGGAAAGATTGCCAAAATCACAAGGGAAACAATAACCGGCAAGGAAACCATCAATGCAAAGGGCCATGTGATCGCACCGGGTTTCATCGATACCCATCACCACAATGTGCTGACGCCCTTCGGCAGGAAGCTGGCACTTCGCGACGGTATCACGACCCCGCTGGAGATTGAGGGTGGCGTCATGCCGGTCGGCGATTGGTACAACAGCATGGAAGGCAAGTCGCAAACCAACTATGGCGCCACTTCCAGCGTGATGGGCGCCCGCGAAATGACTTTTAATCCGAAGTTCAAATCGGTCACCGGTGCATCG
>JAUVPN010000058.1 GCA_030598645.1 Hyphomicrobium sp.
AACCGTCTTCAGAAACTACGAAGCCTGAGCCTGTGGCACGCTGCGGCCGCTGCGGCGGCTGCTGTGGTGCACTAAACTCTTTGGGCAGATTCTTGAACAGCTCGTTCAGCGGGTGATCGTCAGGCAAGCTGGGGACACCGCCGCGTCGGCCCTTCCGGTTGTTGCGGCTAGCAAGCTGTGGGCCGCCATTCGTGGTCGAGACGGAAACCACAGCCGGTTTCACACGATCAACGATGTCTGCAAACGACCCCGTAGCAGCCAGCGGAGCGCCAGGCTTCAACTGCGCAACCGCTGATGACGGCCGCTCGGTCCCGCCCAGCGCCAAAAGGCCAGCACCCAACACGCTCAATGCAGCAATGCGCCGGAATTTAAGGCCCGTGTTTGCGGATCGCCCAGTCTTTGCTCCGCCCTTAGGCGAGCCGGGTTGAACGTGCATGCGAAGAAACCTCCATCACTCAGGGAAGGATTAGAATTGAACCCCTACCCCTATCTAAAGAGGCATTACGGCAGCCTTTCGATTGCCTTAACAGTTGGTAATGAAGGCATCTTTTGCTGTCTCCACTAACAGGAATCTTCTTCATATGGGCGGCACGAGCCGCCGAATCCTGCTGCGGGCAAGAGCTGTTCACGTTCGGTTTTTCCGGGTTTGAGCTAACCTTCAATTATCGTTGCGTTTTTCCACGTCCGCCAAGAGGCCGCGCAGCTTCTCCTCCTCCGCGGCAGTGAGAGTCGACGCTCCGGTTGGACTCGGACTGGGAATGCGACGCGCAAATACTCTAATCGCGATAGTTAGAGCGGCGAGCAGGACAAGCAGCGGCGCAACCCAGAGAAGCAGCGTTCGAATGTTAAGCGGTGGCTGCAGAAGGACAAACTCACCGTAGCGCGCGACAATATATGTTCGAACGTCATCATCGCTGTCGCCAGCCTTGAGCCGATCGCGGACAAGCACGCGCAGGTCCCGCGCTAATGGCGCATTACTATCATCGATCGATTGGTTTTGGCAGACGAGGCAGCGCAACTCAGCGGAGATACTGCGCGCGCGTACTTCCAGCGCTGAATCCGTCAAGATTTCGTCGGGCTCGACTGCCAATGCAGTCGCGCATCCAAGCACAGCAACTAATAGAACGGCTGCGATCTGGTGCCCACCTACAAACATGGGACGCCTCACTCGGCAGGTACTGTTACGGCGGGCCGACGCGTGCGCCGTGGCGCCCCAACACGCAACCGTCGGTCGGAGAGAGACACCGCACCACCTAAGAACATTATCAGGGCTCCAATCCATATAAAACGCACCAGAGGATTGAAATATATGCGAACGGCAAATCCGCCGCCCTTCTGCTTGTCGCCCAACACAACATAGAGGTCACCGCGCCAGGCTGCATGAATGCCAGCCTCGGATGTAGGCTGAGGTGGTGCATCATAGATACGCTTTGCCGGCTCAAGCACTGCGATTGCGTCCGCGTCACGCGCGACATTGAAGACGCCCACTTCCTCACGATAATTCGGACCTGTGCGCGGCGCTGCACCGCGGAACGTCAGCGAATATCCTGCAAGTTTTGTGGTCTCACCCGGCTTCATGACCAGGATCTTCTCCTCGCGATACGCGGTCGTCGCAACGATACCGACCACCATAAGCCCCACCCCGAAATGGGCTAGTGTCGTGCCGTAGGCTGAGCGCGGCTGCCCCATCAAGCGTCGCAAACTTTCACGCCATGCCACTGCACCAACGCGCACGCGGGTAGAGAGCTCCGACAGCGCGCCTACCATCACGAACACGCCGAGCGCCAGCCCAAAAGGTGCAAACATTGGTCCTCGATGATGAGCGGCATAGGCAAGCGCCAGAACGACAACCGCCAGTGCCACAGCAAACAGAAGCCGCTGCGCTGCACCTAAAATATCCCCCCGCTTCCAAGCTAGTAGCGGCCCAAAAGGCAACGCAATGAGCAACGGCAACATCAGTGGCCCAAACGTCATATTGAAGTACGGCGCCCCAACCGAGATCTTGGCACCGGTCAGTGCTTCCAACACCAGCGGATAGAGTGTGCCGATCAGAACTGTAGCGCACGCTGTCGTAAGCAAAATATTGTTGAGCACGAGCGCCCCCTCGCGGCTGATCGGCGCAAAGAGCCCCCCCTGGCGTAGATTGCGCGCGCGCAGTGCGAATAGCGCCAAACCGCCACCCGTAAACAGCGTCATGATCGCAAGGATGAATACTCCGCGTTGCGGATCAACAGCAAAAGCGTGCACTGACGTCAAAACGCCCGAGCGCACCAAGAACGTCCCCATCAAAGACAGCGAGAAGGCGAGAATGGCGAGCAACACCGTCCATACTTTCAACGCCTCACGCTTTTCCATCACAACCGCGCAGTGCAAAAGCGCAGTTCCTGCAAGCCAGGGCATCAAGGACGCGTTCTCAACCGGGTCCCAGAACCACCAACCACCCCAACCGAGTTCGTAGTAGGCCCACCAGGATCCCATGGCGATGCCGATTGTTAGGCACATCCAGGCCGCAAGCGTCCAAGGTCGCACCCAGCGTGCCCAGGCCGCATCGAGCCGTCCCTCCATTAGCGCCGCAATGGCGAACGAAAAAGCGATCGAGAAGCCGACGTAGCCCGTGTAGAGAAACGGTGGGTGGAAGGCGAGTGCCGGGTCCTGCAATATCGGATTGAGCCCGTTACCGTCGGCCGGCGGCGGGTTGAGACGTTCAAATGGGTTAGAGGTGAGGAGAATGAAAAGGCAGAAGGCAACCGCAATCGAAGCTTGCACAGCAAGCACGTTCGCCTTCAACTTTTCCGGCAAGTTGTGGCCGAACGAAGCAACAGCTGCCCCAAACAACGCCAGAATAAGAACCCAAAGGATCATTGACCCTTCATGGTTTCCCCACACCCCGGAGATTCGATAGAGAAGCGGTTTGGTCGAGTGGGAGTTTGTCGCCACATTGGCGACCGAGAAGTCGGACGAGATGTAGGCGGTTGTAAGTGCGATCGCTGCAAGCGCCAGCAGCCCGAACTGACACAATGCTGCCGGCTCAGCAACGCGCATCAAGCGATTGTCGTTAACGTGAGCACCCCACGCAGGTACGACCATCTGGAAGACGGCGACCAAGAGCGCCAGGATCAATGCGAAATGCCCAAGTTCGACTATCAACCCGCACTCCCTCGCCCAATACAACACCGCATGGCCCAACAAATCATTGTCTTTGTTCCTCTCCCGGGTGGGCCGCACCCTCGCCTAACTTCACACCCTTATCCTTCAACGCCTTCGCCACCTCGGGGGGCATATAGGTCTCATCGTGCTTAGCGAGGACGGTATCGGCGACGAAAGTACCCGATGGTGCCAGGATACCCTCCGCCACGACGCCTTGCCCTTCGCGAAATAGATCGGGCAGTACACCCTCATAGCTAACCGGTAGGTTCCTCAATGTATCAGTGACGATAAACGTGACCTTTGGCCCCTCGCCTCGGCTTACCGATCCTTCAGCCACGAGCCCACCCAAACGAAACCTTTGCCCCGTTGCGATGTTTTTTTCGACCACATCGCTAGGCGTGTGGAAGAATACGATCGAGTCGCGCAGTGCAAACAATACGAGGCCTACCGCCACGGTGAGCACCATTACACTCACTCCGATTAAGACACCCCGCCGTTGCTTCCGCGTCATCTCTTCCTCTTCTCAGGCACAATACGCATCGTCACGAACCTATACCTAGGCTTTGTGCCAATGCGTTCAATTTGACGAGCGAGTTCTCATCACCGGCGAAGTTACTTCGCGCATCTGCTAGCGCTGAAGCTGCTTCTCCTGTTCGGCCCAGCACACTATAGGCGCGCACAAGACGCATCCAACCCTTGAGGTCCTTACCGTTCGTCTTCAGACGCGCCGAGAGGCCGTCGACCATCTGAACGATGACCTTTTGGCGTTCTTGCGGGCTCATGCCACGAAATTTCGCCATGTCATCTGGTTCAATTTCGGGTGCACTCGCCGCAGCCGTGGGGGCGGGCATAGTACCATCTTGTGCAGCAATATTTTTTAGGCGCTGTTCGAGGATCGTGCGCCACGGCCCTTCTGCACTCACCATGGAAAGCAGTGCCCGGTAAGCGCTTTCGGCGGCTGCAAGATTACCTTCCTGCTCCTTGGCAATGGCAAGCCATACTTGCGGCTCTATCATCTTTGGATCGAGGGCAAGCATCTTCTCGTATGCGCGCTGCGCGCTTTCTACGACGATTCCGTCGTGCGCTAAGATTGTCGCCCGCGCAAAGCCAGCTAAGCGTTTCGGGCTCTCACCGAGCAAGCGTATGGCACGCTCATAAGCGTCGGCCGCCGGTTGGAATTGCCCCCGTTTAATGTAGACCGGCGCGAGGACATCCCAGCCGCGGCCGTCCTCGGGCTTGTGTCTTAGGTGCGCTTCAACCTTTGCGACCAGATCCGCTTCGCTCGCTTGCGCCAACGGTGCCGCTAGGCGCTCTTCATAAGGTTGTCCAGGCAACGAGGGCGAACCGACCACAAGATAGATACCAAGACCAATAACTGGCAGAGCCGAGGCGCCGTAGAGCACTAGCTGGCGCCTAAAGGAGGTTGAAGCCTCATCCCCCGGTTCGAATTTCTCTTCAGAGCGCCGAATAAGACGGCGAGCGACTTCGGCGTGTGCCGCATCGGCTTCGGTTTCGCCTATCAAGCCTTGCGCTTTTTCTACCTCGATTTCAGCCAGTTGGTGGCGATAGACGGCCAAATTCCCATCGGGAGAATGTGTCAACGTTATAGCAGCCTGCAGAAGCGGTCGCGTTACCGCCCACGTAACGGCAGCTGCCAAAACCGCAAAACTAATCCAAAGTATCATGTCGTCATCCAAACCCGGCCTCAGGGCTGGAATAGGGCTGACGCGCCAATGAGACAAGTCCTGCACCCGCTGCCGAGGTCTTGTGCCGCGGTCGCAGGCTACTCCCACCGTTAACGGTGAGATGGTTCCTATCCCGCCTTAAGCAACGTTGCGCCAGGTGCCGTCCCCGTTACGGCATGCGGTGCCGCGCATAGTCCGCGGTTTTCCGTCTATGTATATGGTGTGGGTGTAATCGCGGCAGTCGGCGACGCCACGCTTGTAAGGACGGCTAGGAACAATCTCACCATAGTGGCCATTGTCGGGATTGTCCCAGCGTCGAGGCTTGCCTGACGTACCTTCTTCCAGCGCCGCGTATTCTGCCCGCTGTGCAAGAATACGATCTTGCTCGTCCATGGAGCGACCAATCTCGCTGCCCACAATGCCACCAATTACAGCGCCCGCCATGGTTGCGAGAACATTCCCAGTGCCTTTCCCAACCTGATTGCCGATGATGCCACCGGCTACTCCACCAACGATTAGGCCCGTGTCTGCTTTGTTCGGGCCATCGGGACCGCAAGCGCTCAGCGCTATGGGAATAAGTGCGATCATGAACAAGCGCGCAGGGGACATGGCGGACCCTCCCTCGTCTCTTTTTCTCGAAGACCCGTCTAGTTCGATTTTTCTCACTCAAAGCCCATCCGAGCCCATTAGCTATCGAATGTGCGCAGCCCATGACAGAATGCCGGCCTGAATGGGGCAAGAAACTGGCCTCAATTGCACGGATGCGGAGTTCACGCAGCAGGTAGCTGGAGGCAGACGGAAAGCCCGCCCTTGGGCCCGCGCGTCAATTCACATGATCCGCCATAAGATTGGGCCAAATCAGTGACAATCGAAAGCCCAAGTCCAGAACCTGGTTTTGTCTCATCAAGGCGCATGCCTCGTTTCGCGATCGTCGCGCGTTCGGCATCAGCAACCCCAGGGCCGTCGTCGGAAACCGTAATCGTCAGTCGTTGTCTATGAGCCTGACCCGTGTCGGGTGGAACTTCGACCACGAGAACGATATTTTTGCGCGCCCACTTGCACGCGTTGTCGAGCAAATTACCAAGCATCTCTTCCAAGTCCTGGCGCTCACCCCTAAAACGAGCGTCCGGCGGACATTGTACGGATATTTTCACATCCTTTTCATGGTGTATGCGCTGCAATGCTCGTACCAGCGCCTCAACAACAGGAGCTAAAGGCGTTACACGACCGATTACATTGACCCGCGCCGCCATGCGCGCACGATCAAGATAGTGGCTGACGTTGTCACTCATGATCTGCGCCTGCTCAGCCACCTTGGTGCCGAAACCACCTTTCTCTTCGCGTGCCTCGTTAGTTATAACGGCGAGCGGCGTCTTCAAAGCATGGGCCAGATTCCCCACGTGCCGGCGCGCACGATCAACAATCTCCTGGTTGGAATGAATGAGCTCATTGAGTTCCAATTGCAACGGTGCGATCTCTGCGGGCAAGTCGCCTTGCAACGTGTTTGCCTTACCTGAGCGAATATCCGCCAGACCGCGTCCGATCTGGCGCAGCGGCAGAAGGCCGAACCGCACTTGGAACAAAGTCACGGCAACGAGGCCCAGTCCTGCCAGTGCCAACGCTGTGGTTAGCCGGTTGCGAAAGTTGGAGACTAGATGCTCCAGCCAATCGATCGGACCCGCCACGAGAATTGAGTATCGCGGCTTGTTCGGCTCATGCCCGAGCGTATCGATCACCTCCACCACACGCAGCGGCTCACCCTTTGGACCCAACACGTCCATCCACCGCGCACCAGAGACATCGGGCACAACTTTTTGGATAGCAGGGGAGGGAAGAATGGCAGAGGCAAGCGAGGGAGAAACGAGCTTTCGTGAATCAGGCTTATCCAGCGGGGTGATCTGCCAGTACCAACCCGAGTGCGTCACTTCAAACAGCGGCTCGTAAAGGTTTTCGGGCGCCTCTGGCGCGGAACCTGGAGCCATGCTGTCCACGGTGATGGCGTTGACGAGCTTTCGCAGTTGCCCATCGAAGCTTGCCTGCACGTCGTCGCGGTAGAGCCCGTAGATAATGATTCCAGCGAGCGGCAGCACCACCAGCGTCCAGGCTGCGGCGGTTGCAAACAATCGGAATGCAAGGGAGTTGAGGCGCATGGGCATTAGCCCTGCTCGGGCTCGTCGCTCAAGCGATAGCCCAACCCGCGTACCGTTTGTATCAGATCAATGGGAATCTTCTTACGCAGCCTGCCAATAAACACCTCAATCGTGTTGGAGTCCCGATCGAAGTCCTGTTCGTAAAGATGCTCTACAAGCTCTGTGCGCGACACGACGCGGCCGTTGTGGTGCATTAAGTAAGCCAGCAGCCGATATTCGTGTGAGGTGAGTTTGATCTGCTGGCCGGCACACGTCACCCGTGCCGTCTTTGTATCGAGCCTTAGAGATCCGCACTCGATCTCGCTCTTGGCATGTCCGGAGGCACGCCGCACCTGCGCGCGAACGCGCGCCAAAAGCTCCTCCATATGGAAAGGCTTGGCAAGATAGTCGTCCGCGCCGGCGTCCATTCCCCCCACCTTGTCACTCCAACGGTCGCGTGCGGTAAGAATAATAACCGGCATCTTGCGGTCAGCGCGCCGCCACTGCTCGAGGATAGAAATACCGTCCATCTTCGGCAGCCCGAGGTCGAGAATCACAACGTCGTAGGGCTCGGTTTCGCCGAGAAAATAGCCTTCCTCACCGTCGCCCGCGCTGTCAACCGCGTAGCCAGATTCGGATAATGCCGCCACGAGCTGGCGGTTCAGGTCCTTATCATCCTCTACTACAAGTACACGCACGTCCGCTCTCGCAATGCTATCTGCTCCCGCACTCGAACCGACTATAACGGCCCTCGTCCCATCATCCTAGCGCTTGAAAGGTTGCCGCGCGTCAACCTTCTTGTTCACCAGCCGACCGTTTGGATCGCGCACCAAGAGTTGATAGATAAACGTACCGTTTTCCTCGCACAGCGTGGTCCTCACGATCTCGCCGAAGATCTTGGACTGTGCCAGCTTCCAGAGCGTCTCTACAGTCGTTAGCCCCTGTTTTCTGACGATCGGGGCGGCGACAGACCAGTCCGCGTAACAACCAACAGCGTCCGCCCGATCCGTCGCGATAGGGCTGACGAGAATGAACATTGTGGCAGCAATCAGCAGCATAGAGGCCTCAGTCAACAATTCTGAGTCACACTAGCAATTACCGTCTGAACTGCCCATGAATGCCCGCCAACGACTCGGCAGCCTCGGGACGCTACTCAAATTGGTAGGAGTGAACCTAGGCATTTTGAATTCTCTCAGGTTCCAGAAATCGCAAACCAGAGTAGATCATCACGGCGGGCAATCAGATTAATCATATGAGAGGCGAGCCTGCAGAACCATTATGCTGTGGAACCCAACTCCCCGATGCGCGCGTCGATGAATAGGAAATGGCAAGTCGGTCAAGCGAGAGAGCAACCCGCCAAAGTGGGCTTCGGCTAAAATGCAAACAGCGCGGCGCGCGGGAATGTCCGCTTTGGGTTAGAAGCAGGGAGCGATCTGCAGTCATGCCCATTTCTTCTAAACAAGCTGATAATCGTCTGCCAGTAAGGGGAGCGATCCCGTTGAGCATGTATTTCGAAGAACTTGATTTCCGGCCTACGGCGATCGGTGCGCTCAGCCTGCGCCGGCGCCGGGAACCGTCGTTGGGGGTTGATGTATTCGAAATCAAGCTTGGCGATGAATTTCTGATGTCGAGCCTGTTTACGATTTCCGAGATTGCGTTGGGGCGTCTGGGAGTAGCGGAACTACCCGGAGATAGCCTTGACGTCGTAATCGGCGGGCTTGGCCTTGGCTATACTGCGCAAGCGGTGTTGGAGCATGAAGCCGTTAAGTCACTAATCGTCGTCGAGGCGTTGGATGCTGTCATCGATTGGCATGAGACGGGGCTGCTACCTTTGGGGCCCGCGTTAGTCCAGGATTCACGCTGCACGTTTGTACTTGGGGATTTCTTTGCGTTGGTCGCCTCCACGACGGGTTTTGACTCGAGTAGGCCCGCAAGACGCTTCGATGCCGTTCTCCTCGACATAGACCATTCGCCAAATCTTCTGCTTGATCCGCAGAACGCAGCTTTCTATCAGCCAGAAGGTCTGAATAGAGTCGCAGCCCACATTAAACCGGGTGGCGTCTTCGGACTGTGGTCCAACGAGCGTCCAGACAGTGCCTTCACGGCGCGACTTGCTGAAGTCTTCACTGAGGCGCGGGCCGAACCTGTGACGTTTCATAATCCGCTTCAAAACAGGGAGTTCACACAAACCGTCTACCTGGCACGGACGCATCTATCTCAACGAAATGATGTCAGCTCCTAACTTACACTCCAGCACAATCTCTAAACTGCAGTCGCCCCTTTGGCCTGGCAGAAGAAGATCGAAAAGAATATCCTCCTCCAGGCCCAAAATAAACATCTCTATGAAAAACGCCGACGGGGTGCTGCAGTGTAAAACAACAATGATGGCGGCCCAACCCAACATGGCCACGTTCCGAAGCTGCAATCACTCAGCCTATGTAAATCGCCAATGAGCAGTCCCAAAAAAACGCGCAATCCCGAGAAGTCGTTGTCGCAGGGCGTTAAGCCGTTCTGGGAGGCTAAGCAGCTGGAAGAGATGACGGCCCCCGAGTGGGAAGCCCTCTGCGATGGTTGTGGACAGTGCTGCCTAATCAAGGTCGAAGATGACGATGCTGGCGACGTTTATCTCACAAGGCTGGCCTGCCGACTCCTCGACGTGGGCTCGTGTCGCTGTCGCGACTACAGAAACCGGCATACTGCAGTCCCAGACTGCGTTGTGATCAGCCCGGATAACGTTGAGCAACTCTCCTGGTTGCCGAACAGCTGTGCCTACAGGCGGATCGCTGAAGGACGTGGATTGGAATGGTGGCACCCGTTGGTGTCCGGCGATCCCGATACGGTGCATCAAGCAGGTATATCTGTGCGTGGTTGGGCGCGGAGCGAGGAGGGAGTACGCCCGAGTGCGATGGCACGGTACATCATCGGGGAGGTAGGCTGACCTAATACGACTAGAAGCCCCGTGTATGCGCGAATGACTGCAGCAAGCCAATGCAAGGCTACGAAGCTAACCTGTGATTCGGCGCTGCAATGGATAACGTTCGCTGTCGTAAAGGCGGCGGATCTGCTTCGCGTCAAATCTGTGATCGTCTATCTCAAGCACCGTCCCGAATAGCACGTCGGCGGGCAGCTCTTCGATTGCAAAGCGGATCGCCTCTGCGCAGGACGCGAACCTGTGATAGGTCACTGGTCGCGGACTTGAACCCCGGCTCTTGCAAGCAAACATCTCAGCCGGCGCGCTGTAATCCAAATTGTGCATCGTACAGATATGGGGAGCTTCGGTACGAATTGCATCGGCTAGCAAAGTACAAAGTACGATGTTTCTTGCTTTTTGCAGTGCGCCATGAGACAAGCCTGCCTTGCCTGAAAGATTCTCGGGCAGGCTCGGTGCTCCAGCCGCGTGAAATGGACTGGGGGTTGGGCTACGTTTTGCAAACGTAAGCTCCTCACTCGTCCTCCTGTTGAGCGCCACCGATATTACCTCACATGACAGCCCAGGCCACGCGGGGCGTCCCTCATGATTTGTCGCGTTCGATCGCGCACGGCCGGCACGAGCTCGGCCGGCCACTGCGCGCGGCCACATATGAAAGAACTACAATTGCCCACTTTTTCTCAACTCGGATTGAATTCCGCTCTCCTCCGGTCGCTTAACGCTGAGGGCTACACGACGCCGACCCCTATCCAGACGCAAGCCATCCCAAGCGTGGTGGCCGGCAAGGACCTGCTGGGCATTGCCCAGACAGGAACCGGGAAGACGGCAGCCTTCGCGCTGCCGATTCTGCACCGGCTCGCCGCCAACCGCCGTCCTGCCCTGCGCAGGGGCGCGCGCGTGCTCGTTCTGTCACCAACACGAGAGCTGGCAACGCAGAT
>JAUVPN010000026.1 GCA_030598645.1 Hyphomicrobium sp.
GGAACACCAATTGACGGGCTGTCCGTATCCCCAGCCATACGGCGGATTGGACGTACGGCCGACTCGGGGACCCTGGCCGCCAACTCAAAACCCAACGTCGACGTCGTTAAAGTAGCTTTGAAGGCGGACTGCAAATTGCTTTGTTAAGTCGCAGAGTCCAAGTTTAAGATTTCGCGGGCAACAAGCGCACATCTAGCTCCCGTCTAAAAACGTCAGCTTTGGGCGGTAGTGCCGACGCCCCTGATGTTCGCAGCGGAAGCTACGGATGCAGCAGACAGCGGTGACGAGTTCCATCCTAGTCTAGCTTTTTTGGAGAGTATTTGGGCTAAGCAAGATTAACATAGGGACCAAACCGACAACCCCCAATTCAACCGCCTATGGCGGATTACGGCGCACTGTGTAGGCAGAGAATCGCAATCAGTGCCCTCTCTAACTATCAGAAGTTGGATACTTGTCTCGACCTATGTTGTTGGATATTTCCCATGTGACTATTAGTTTGGTTCATGGCTAAACCGTATTATTATTCTTGTGTTTTTGGCGTCTGTTAATGCGTTTACGGGGCTGTGTTTAGTCGTAGGTTTTTTGAAATTTGTTGTTCGCCTCGGTCTCCTTATCGAGTCGTGTGGGGTTCGTTTTGCGCCCTTCTTGATCACGCGTTGAGCAGCAAGCCGGATCATAGCGCCAGCACCGGCGGCGGGTGCGAGTGCATCGGCTTCGGACTGCAGAGCGGTGGCTCCCGCACCCTGCGCAAAGAGACAGAAAGAGGCAGCGAGTGCCGCACGAGAGAAAATTTTGAATTTCTTGACCATGTTGAACTCCTCATCACCAGACAATGACGCGGGTTTTGTATTCATCCCAGTCCGGTTCCGTGGGATTATGATTGTTTCCGAAGGAACAGCGCGTTCCCAAGGAAATACCCGTAGGCCCGCACGAGCGATCTAATTTTCTCGCAACACCGGCCCCCCAGCATGACAACGCGCTAATCAAGAACAGGCAACGAGGCCTATATTTGAGTTGTCAATCCGGCATTGCATCCCCTTCGGCACCGAGAACGAAACGGTACAGGTGCCAGAATTTCCTGTCGCCGTAGTATACGCGACCCTCCAGCCATTCGACGGAACGGTAGAGCGGTCGCAGTCCGAGATCAGCCATAATTGCGCAGGCCCCCTCGAAAGTCGTGACCTTAGCGCCAGGATTACCCGCCCAGCCGTCCCTATCGCCGAGCAGAGTCACGTAGATGAGACCATCCGCCTTTGCCAGGTGCTTCAGTCGCATGAGAAAGGCGCGCAAGTCGTAGGCGACAAGATGGGAGACCAATGATGCAAGGACGAGGTCGTAGCGCTTGACGCTGTAAAAGTCCTCAAGAGCCGTCTTGCGAAAGGTGATCCCGTCAGGGAGAGCCATATCGGCCGGAGGATAAGGATCAATGGCATCGACCGCGTAACCGATCTCGGCGAATCGCTTCGCGATCGAACAGTCGCGCGCACCGATATCAAGCAAGTGACCCGGCTTCAGCTGTGCGATGGAACTAAGTATGGCAATGGGAGACATGTGGCGTCACGCCTTCGATTTTTCTTAATCTTTCAGTCGCCGCTAATAAACCGAATAGTGATCTTGCCAATCGGGAGACAGTGCCGCTCTGCGAATGAGCGGCTCGTTCTTCAGGATCCTTTCAATGATTAGACTTGGCGTTACGCGCTGTTCCCTAGGTAACAGCAATCAGTCCCGCGACTAACTATTTCAACGCCGCTATCGTTTCTAATTCAGTAGAGCTTCGTTCAGCCAGAAACCAGGATCAATCTCGAAAATTTAATGGGGACACAAGACGATGAAAAATGCAGCAATCTTCTTAGCAGTGGCCATGGTCGGCTTATCGGTTGGCGATGGTGTGCACGCTCAGCAGTCGTCATCCGAGCAGATGCGAAGGACCAAATCTCAACATGCAGCCGGTGCACATCCAGGAGCTAGTCTTGGTGCACTTGTTGGTGCCGGCGCTAAGTCTAGCCGCCGTACCTCGCGCCGTACCTCGCGCCGTTAGGTCGGAAGAGCTTATCGATGTCGGATGAACACAAGTTGGCAGTTCTAGACGCACTAGCTGTGCGTGCCAATTCAGTGGTTTCTTCCTGCACTTGGCCAGCAAAGTAACTGCATGCCAAAATCAAGGTCCGAGCATGGGTATCGAAATACAAGCGATAAGAACCGAGCATATTGTCGGATTTCATAGAGTGCTTGGAACGATAGCAAGGGAGCGCCGTTTCCTATCTTTTCTGGACGCGCCGCCGTTCGAGGCGTCCGAACGGTACGTGAAACAGGTTATAGATAATCGGCAGCCCTTGTTTGTTGTCGTTACCCTCGACGGAGAAGTGGTTGGCTGGTGTGACATTCTACCGGCGGGACGGCCCCTGCATGCTCACGTCGGGGTGCTGGGTATGGGGCTGACAGGACCGTACAGGGGGCAAGGTATTGGCAGACGACTGATTGATGTCACTCTGGCTAAAGCACGTCGGCTCGGCCTCTGGAGAACCGAGCTATCAGTGTACGCCGACAATACTCCTGCCATCCGGCTCTACCAGACCGTCGGGTTCGAGATCGAAGGCACCAAGAAACAAGAGACACAAATAGATGGCCGCTTTATCGATGTCCTGATGATGGCGAAACTGGTAGTCCCAAAGAGCGGCAGTACGGACGAAAAGTTAGGGTAGGGCGATAAAAGATGCGCCGCTAGCATGCAGCTTTGAGAAGGTTTCCTTGGCTTTATCGCGAAGCTCTTACGCGTCGTAGGGGCGCGGGTTTTTTTCGGCTGGGCTGGTTGGTGCCGTGCATGCGGTAAAATGTATCGCGTCCGAAACTACGGCGTGCTCCAACACGTGCACCAACAATTGCGCCGGGACTTGCACCGGCTGACCGTTCAGCTGTCTTAGCTCCCAGCTGCCGGATTCCCGCTTGTTGGGCATGAGCACCATCGCTGAGCGATAAAGTGACTATTGCGGCTGCAATTATGATTGTTGCCTTGTTCATTTCTCGAAGTCCCAACTAGATTTGGAAATAGGTCCGGATACGAGGCTGAGCAGACGTATTAACCGGATTACCAACGTCAGGACCCGTCCCATACGTAAGCTCGGCGTTGGGCACTGTTCCCTAGGGAACAATCGAGAGTTCACGCTCGTTCTATCGTCACGTGTGTCCACTGGATCGCAGTGAGCGCGATGCATGCAATTCGTGAAAGGAACGAACAATGACGACAAAGGTCATGAAGAACGGCATCCTTGGTAGCGCAGTTCTTGTGTCCGCTATGATTGGCCTGCTGGCGAACGGCGCGGCTCAGGCGCATGGCGCCGAGGGATTCCATTTGCAGGGCTATCAATTCGACCGGCAATTGAATGCGATGGCGCCCGGCATCGCGACGACGACTGCTCTTAATCAGCACCTTCTCAATACTGTCTGCGTCCGCAACGGACGTTGCCCGAACTTAGGCGATCCTACGACAGCGCTGCTACTGCTCGGGTGAATCAAGACTCCATGGGGCATGGACATCTCGTCGCGCTCGCTTTTCAAGTGAGCGCGACAGTCGTGCTTGGTGCGCGTGAATTAATAGCCGTCCTTTGCCAGTCTTACTGCGCTCATACTTTTTCCCGTTCAGGCAATGTCTGGTTGTCTGCCGTGAACGTGCGGTCAACATCGGGCCGACAGCGCTGCAGACACTGCGCTCTAACCTCCGACCTTAGCTGGAGGTATCTCTAGGCTGACGTCAAGGATTCGCCATCACTCAGGCCGGCCCGTCGTCTTCACGAATGTGGGCGTCAACCGTCGCACCGACTGTTCCCTAGGAAACATCACAAGCGATCCAGCTCCGTTACCAATGGAACACATGGGGTGTCTGACGCGGGATGTTTGCAACGCCTGGAGAGGTGCAATGTTGATCCTGCATTCAAGTAAGTTTTTGAGGACGGCCGCGTTTGGTGCGGCGTCCATACTGGTGACGTCGCTGTCGTCACCTGCTCAGGCTGTGAAAGATCCATTTAATGACGTGACACTCAATTGGTATGCTCCCAAAACCAGCAACGGTCGTGCGGGCACGGTGTCGATCTTTGTTGTTCCCGACCAAGGCGGTGACGTCTATACGCGCGTGAGTGCACAGCCATTGGAAGCCACGTTCGCTGCCGGAGCTAGCGTGAAGAATCATCATAGGATCTACGGTTATGCAGTGGCCGTGGGAGCGCCGGCGGACCCGAGGTTATTTAAGTATGGTACGCCTCCTCCGTATCACAAAGGCGCCTTCGACGTTGATCATGAAGGCAAAAAACATATCAGCAGGCTTGTAAAGTTTGAATTAGACGCTGCTACGGCTTTGATCTGGGGATCGTCGAATAAAATTACGGGAGCTAACCGTGCGCAGGAGGTCGTCGCCAAATGCAATGAGACGTACGGTGGCGTCATTCCCGCGGGCCGTGAACAACCGCTCGGTGAGACATACCCCATCGAGGTCTTTCTCATGGTCTCTGCGGGTAAGAAGAAAGCATCGGGTGGCGTACTTACCACCGATGGCTGGGTCTCAAACCGTGCCGGAGATGTCATCGAGGTTGTCCATCGGACGATCGATGCCACCGTTTATTGCACAACTGATGAATACAGATCGTCAGAGTTGTCCCAAAAACCTCTGAATGTTGACATTCGCGCCAAACAGAAAGGCGATACGTGTCCCAAAGATAGCGAAGTGACGGCGTACATCGACTACGATCGGCCGACAACTGCGCGCTTCTGGATCGTCCGCAATGGGCGTAGAGGAAAGAAGTTCACGGTCAAATCCCGCGAGATCTCCTTAGCTGGCAAGACGTGGCATCGTGTTGAGCGCATGCAGAGCTACAAGTTGGATCCTGGCATCAGCCGATTCCAGGTCGAAGTTGAAGGTGGCTCAAAAAGCAAATCCAAGGTGCTTAATGTCACCTGTCCGCCGTTTAAGGTGTTCTCGACTTGGCTGAAATATGAGGTGGCCAAGACGCCCTATTGTCCCAAGCAAGTGAAGGAAACGACCACCTTTAAGACGACGCAACCCGGTTCCATACCCTATCGGATCAAGGTTCAGGGCGGGCTCGTGGCCCACGAAGGTATCACCTTGGCGAAGCGCGAGGGCGATGCGTATGTAGCCAAGGTCACACGTACGCTCAGCATGAATGAGTTCGACAAAGATATGATGGCCGAAGTCAAAGGCGACTCCTCAGCCAACTCCGGCTGGACGCGGCTGAAGGTCGATTGTCTGGACGTTGTGGGTGCGACGCTGACCCTACGCGATAAGAACGGTCCGTCGTGCAAGCGCCAGGAGAAGGCGGCCATCGCGATCCGTACGGATCTTGAAGGCCCCGTTCCTTACCGATTGGATTGTACGGGCGGGCGTTCCTTTACCGGAACCGCTGCGGCCTACAAGACAGGCAACGGCAAGTTTATCGGCGTCGACATGCGCAAACTCGCCATTACGAAGACCGAGCACATCAACTGCGCGCTGAAGACCACGATCAAAGGTAACACTAAGATCGTGGCGTTGCGGGGTCACAAGTACAAGTGCGTCAACCGCAACGTGGGCTCTGCAAGCAACGACGTGTCGAGCGTGCCCGATCCGTCGCACGATCGACCCAAGCCGAACGTGGTCTTTGACCCGATCCCGAACTTCAAGTGCGTCAACGGCCGCAAGGTCGGTGGCAAGTGCAAGTGTCGTCGCGGTCATCGCCTCGTCCGCCTGAATGGACGGCGCTACCGTTGCGACAAGGAAAAGCCGGACGTGGCAAGCCCACCGCCAACGCGGATTCCCGATCCCAAGGTTGTCTCCTGCCGCAATGGTCGCAAGATCAAGGGCAAATGTAAGTGCCGTCGGGGTCATCGCCTCGTGCGCATTGGCAGCTGGCACTACCGCTGCGAACCGGGACGCGCTGTGGCGAAGGGCAGCGACAAGACCAGCCGTGATACAGCGGCTGATCGGCGACGCCGCGCAGCCCTGAAGAAGGCGCAGGAAGCTAAGAGGCGTGCTGAGGCAAAACGCAAGCGCGATGCCGCCAATAAGGCTGCTGAGGTGCGGCGCATGCGAAAGAAAGCAGAGCAAGCCAGGCGCAGACGCGATGCTGCCCGAAAAGCCCTGGAAGCAAAGCGCAAGGCGGCCGCAAAGCGCCGCTCATCGATGAGAGGGACAAAACCACGGCGCCACGTCGTGCGGTAATCAGGCGTCGAAATCTACAAAACAAACGAAGCGCGTCCGGAAACGGGCGCGCTTCTCTTCGTTGCACAGAGAACTTCTCCCGCAACTACAACCTTTGAGAAATGCCAAAGTGCAGTGCCACGACAGGCGAGGTTAGGAATAAGGGATAGCATGAAACGCTTGCATCGCTATTCCATGTCAATGTCCGCTTTGGGTCATGAGCAGACATTTGAAGGCTCATTTGAGATGTCCGCTTTACCCCCGAAAGCGGACATTTTGAGAGGCGTCTGCGATGTCCGCTAAGTGCCAAAAGCGGACATTGGGTCGAATGGTCGTACTGGAGCGCTATGCGCTTCTAGAACGGGTTGCTCATTGCACGTGTGCATTAGAGGTAGAGCGTCCCCCACGTCTGGCAGATGGAGACACCACGGGCCCACGTTCGACAGGCCACTCGCTAGTGAAGGCTCAGCGAGAAAGGCCCCTTATGCGCGTTAGCAGCGTTCCCGATCAAATCTGATATACGCCGCCTGAGCCTGAGTGGCCGGTTCACAACATGAACCCAGCAAACGCGATTCATTTGCGCTGTTTAGGTTGCGTGAACGATGAGTTTAAGTCGTGGTTCGCTCTCGTCTATGGTCGGAATGTGGGGAACTGGGCCCACCTAGTGATCGCCCAAAAGAGCACGGAGCATAACCATGGAATCCTTTGCCCTTACACTCATTGATAAACCCCGCCAAAGTGAGAAGTGGCAATTCCAAGTTGACGGACGTGCTGCGCGACTTCTTGGCCCGGATGGACAGACAGCGGCAACCTTCACACCAGACCAAGCTTATCAGGATGTCGAAGTTGTACGCTTCGCCAAAAGCGGACACAACGTTGGCATTTCAGCTGACGGCCAAACTCTTCATTTCACGGCGTGGCCCAAAGCTTACAAAGGTATCAAGGCATTTACAGAACTCTCTCCCCTTGCGGCCAGCACGCCCGAATTACAGAGTTTGAGACGCGTCGGATTAATCCGATTGATCATAGGCGCTGCATTGTTCGTCGGAGGGGGGATTTTTTCTCTTGATGGCCTGCTCGCACTTGGCGGCTTCGGAGGTGGCGGCAAACACTACTTATTTTATGGTGCCATACTATTTGGCGCAGTGTTCCTGTACCAAAGCTCCCATTACTACGCCGAGGCTAGGAGGCTAGCCAAAATCCACACGTGAACGACGTAGGTGTTTGGGAAGACACCGCCGTACTCTGGTGACACCCCTACGTCGCATTTTGTTCAAAAGCAGCCATTGAGGTGGGCGTCCGGCAAGTCGGCTTTACCCCCGAAAGCAGACATTCTAATAGGCAGCCGAAGTGTCCGCTAAGTGCCAAAAGCGGACATCGGCGTATTCCAGCCGAATGCCTGTTCAACTTGCTTGGTTAGAGTACCGCCGGTCTGCTTGCCGTGATGCCATGCGCTGAATAGGTAGCATGCGTCTGTGGCTATATGCCTATTGCGCTATAGGCGTCAGCAGCGCGTCTTATCGCAATCGAGTATGCTGCGGTTCTCAGATCGGGTACGCGAGAACTACCGGTCCAAACGGAATCGATCTGTTCATAAGCGGATCGCATCATGTCATCCAGCCCGGATCTCACGAGATCAATCTCCCTAGCCCCCTCAAGGAAAGATCGAGCCGTTTCCAATGGAAAGCTTGTGCCAGTCATGGTTTCCAGAGAGCGAGCCAGAATCTTGTGGCTTGCTTCGTGATGACGCCGCTCCATCAAGCCGAAAGGAATGTGGGTCAGGTTCTTCACCCACTCGAAATAGCTGACGACGACACCACCAGCGTTGACGTACAAGTCCGGTAGAACAACGATCCCGCGATCACGCAAGATGGCGTCGGCCTCGAATGTTGTTGGACCGTTAGCAGCCTCGACGATCAGCTTGGCGCGGATCTGGGCCGCGTTGCCGGCATGGATCACCTGCTCCGTGGCCGCCGGAATAAGGATATCGCAATCGCGCACGAGCATTGATGCGCCATTCGTGACGAATTCCGCGTCCGGATACCCGCCAACCCCGCCCGCCCTCTGGAGGTGTTGCTTGAGCCGCTCAATGGGCAGACCATCCTCTGCATACACCGCTCCATCCCGCTCGATCACGCCGATCACTCGGCAACCGTCCTCCTCGCTCAGAAACTTCGCCGCGTGATAGCCGACATTGCCCAGACCCTGGATGATCAAAGACTTGCCTGCCAGGGTGGGAGCAAGCCCGGCTCTTGCCAAGCCTTGCTCGTGGCGAAAGAATTCTCGCAATGCGTATTGGACGCCGCGACCCGTGGCCTCGATCCGTCCTTCGATACCCCCGGCTGCAAGCGGTTTTCCAGTAACGCAAGCAAGCGCATTTATGTCATTCGGAGACCAGCGGCGGTACTCGTCCGCCATCCACACCATTATCATCTCGTTGGTGCCCATATCGGGCGCTGGAACATTCTGGCTCGGACCAAGGAAATTGTGCCGCGCTAGCTCCTGCGTGAACCGCCTAGTGATCCGCTCGAGCTCCTCACGCGACCATTGTGATGCATCGATGCGCAGGCCACCCTTGGATCCACCAAAGGGTAAGCCCATCAAAGAGCATTTGTACGTCATGAGGGCAGCCAGCGCCTCGACCTCTTGCTGATCCGCATCCGGCGAATATCGAAGGCCACCCTTGGTAGGCGTGAAATGCGTGCTGTGCACTGCCCGCCAGCCGAAAAAGGTCACCATGCGGCCGCGGAGGCGGACACCGAAGCGTGCGACGTACGTGGCATTGCAGACGCGGATTTTCTCCGCCAATCCATCCTGCATAGGCACATAGCGTGCAGCTGCATCAAATTGGCGGTTTACGTCGTCGAGAAACGATTGACCTCCCATGAAGCACTCCCTACTGGTCGCAATGTTGCAACATGTGCCCTGCGTATCGCAACAGCCACCTCATGGTGGCCCAGAGGAGGGGTAGCGGTCATCGAGAAAAGCAAACCGGTGCCCTGCCCCGCAAAGCGATGCTGGTTTCTAAGTTAGAATCCGGCGGAGTCTCGCGTGCGTCATAGATGTCCGCTTTACCCCCCGAAAGCGGACATTCTCAGCTGCGTCATCCACGTCCGCTAAGTGCCAAAAGCGGACATTGAGGTGTCGACAAGAACGATCATGGGAAGGAAGCTATCGGCTCGATCAAGAAAGGCGCTTGCGCCCAATCTCGGGAAGCCGAGCAGAAAGACAGAGCCAGCCGGGTGTCTGCACGCATCTTCACGTTACTTGTGATCATGGTCTGCCCACTAATCTCAATGGCCGCTTTGTCAGGTAAGGCGATTGCCGATGAACAAGCCTTCAAGGAGCATTGCGGCGAATGTCATGCCCGCGCAGCCTCACTTGCGCGAAATCTAAAGGGATCAACGGCCGAAGAACGTACCACCATGCTGGCCCAGTTTCTCGAAACGCATCACACCAAAGATGCCAAGGCACGCACGGCGGTCATCGACTATCTGGTCGGCCTGTCAGCAAAGTGATTGGCTAACGCAGGCCGAAGGCCGTAACTGCCGCAACGAGAACCAGAAGGACGGCGAGACACTCTCTGCGGCGCTTTTTATCAAGACGTCCTCTTCCTGCAGCGTAATCAAAGCGCTCGTAGCCAATTGAATGGGGCAGCACACCAGAGTTCAGGAGCGCGTCGGCTACAAGCTCCATCATGCGGGCGGGTCCACAAATGAGGGCGGTCACATGTTCGGGTGCCAATCCCTTGAGCAAGTCGCGTATTTGCCTCTCACTGGGAGGCCCAGGCAGAAAACCTGTCCCTTCACTTGCTTCGTCGACGAGGCAGGTCAAGGAAAAATCAAGGTGTGACTGCAGTTCTCGCAACCGTTCCAACCCGGCCAGGGCAGACGGTGTTCGCGCTGAATAGAGTAGACGGAATGTTCGCTTGTCGCCCTCAGCGGCGGCTTGTTCTAACATGCCGAGCAGCGGCGCGATGCCGACGCCTCCGGCAATCATGAGAACCGGCCCGCGGCCGTCGGGCAGAATGAAGCTGCCATGGGGTCCATCCACCGCGACGCGCGTGCCGGGTTCAACCGATGCAAAGCTATTGGTGCAATCTCCTACCTCACGTATCACGAGCCGAAGATTTGGTAGATCGGCTGGGCCGGACGCAATCGAGAACGGGTGATCATGGAAGGGCGGACGGTTGGGCGCGAGCGTGATCCACATAAATTGGCCACCGCGAAATTGCAGGTTCGTCGTAGAGCGCCCGTGCAGCAACATCTCCACGACATGAGGGCTGAGCCGGTGCAAACGCTCAACGCGCCAGTCCCCTCGCCACATCCTTCTCGGCCGGACGAAGTAAACGACGCTGATTGCACCAACAGACATTGCCGCAAACAGCAACCAAACGAGGGCCAAGGGAAGTTCATTGCTGTAGGTTCCGGCCGTCATCGCGTGATGCAGTGCTAGGCCCGCCACAGCGATTGCGAGCAAGCTATGGGATGCCCGCCAATATTCGTACCTCACGAATGATCGGGTACGGATGGAGGCGAAGGCGACGAGGACAAGCAGGCCAACGATCGCGACAACGCCGCTCCTGAGACGATTGCTCGCGAGCATGCCGGTCAGCCGATGCCAGGCAGCGGTCGGGTCAGCGTAGAGCGTCGGGGCGAGATAGATCAGAGGGTGGAGAACCGCAAAGAAGACCAGCACATAGGCTGCGAGGCGGTGGAAGCCCATCGTGCGATCGATGCCCACCTGCCCGGAAACACTCTCAAACCTGCCGGAACTCAGGAACTGCAGGAACATCAGTGCAGCGGCCGTGAGGCCGAAGCCAGTGCCAAGCTCGCTCCACACGCTTGCTGCCTCAACACCACTCGCCAAAGCGGCCAGGATGGGAAGAAGAGCGGCAGCGATGAATAGGCTAGCAAGTGCCTGCCCAGATAGGCTCGGCATCCGACGCTTGTTTTGCGTGCCTTCCTTCAACTCACCACTAGCCCAAATCAAAGCCTAGTTCAGTCGGCCGAAGTCACGCTGAGACGCTACGCGACTAGTATTGCAGCTGAACCATCGAGGACAGCCTCCTCAGTCTGACCTACTCCAGGAAGCAGTACCAGTCTCCAAATTAGGATCCGGCGTAGGCTCGCTCCCGTCCTCAATGTCCGCTCTTGGGTCAGAAGCAGACATTCGAGCGTGCGTCAGGGATGTCTGCTTTACCCCCAAGAGCGGACATACGCCCGCGAGGAACCCGGGTGGTGCTCCCCTGCTATCAGTCGATTTCTGCCCATGCGGGATCGCAGGCGTGTGCCGCCGTCGTCATTGGGCGCGCGCCAGCATCGTGCGGAAGCGAGCAAGCGCGATCGTGAGGAAGATCGCCCCCAAAACTATGAGCACAGCAATATGCCGCCAGACGACATCAATGCCGGCAGCGCGATACAGAACCGATTGCGCAAAGTTCACGAAATGCACGGACGGCGAAACCTGTATTGCGACCTGAAGCGGTTCGGGCATGCTCTCCAGCGGCGAAAAGGCACCTGAGAGCATATTGAGAATGAGAAAGACCGGAATAGCGAGCAGCGTAAACTGCGGCATCGTATTCGCAATCGTAGCGAGCAAAATCCCCAACGATGCCAAAGCGAACAGATAGACGGCTGTTCCCCCGACAAATAGGGCGATTGAGCCCTGGATCGGAACTTCGAGCACGTACTGCACGACGATGACGAGCCCAAGCGTCGCGGCAACGAGGATCACCAAGCCGTTGGCCCAGATCTTCGCGGCAGCGATTTCACTGGCCCGGATCGGCATCACCAATAAGTGTTCAATAGTGCCGCGCTCTCGTTCCCGGATGACTGCTGCGCCGACAAGGAGAATGGTCAGTATGCCCAAGCCTTCCAGCACCGCCAGGACCGCCTGGAACCAGATGCCTTCAAGATTTGGATTAAAGAACGCGCGGGTGACAGCAACCACGGGCAGTTGGGCCTCGACGCCGCGTGACTGGAGGTAGTTCCGTGTTTCCTGCTGCACGATGGACTCGACGTAGCTCCCGCCGACGCCAGCTTGCGTCATTGCAGTAGCGTCTATGTTCAGCTGCAGTGTCGGAACGCTCTCCCGCAACACGTCGGCTTCGAAGTCCGACGGGATGTCGAGTACGAACGCGTAAGTGCCGCGATCCATCTCTCGATCGATCGCGGAGCGATCGATGAGGTCAGGGCGACGGAAATACGGCTTAAGGAGTCCATCTCGAATACGGGCTGAGAGCGCGGAGCGATCGGAGTCGACGATCGCGATCGCCGCGTTATTGACGTCCGTTCTGATTCCCGTCGCTTCGCTGTAAATATTGAGCGAGAAGGCATAAATGATGAAGGCGAACAGCACCTTGTCGCTGGCAAGGCTGGAAAACTCCTTCAGGCCGAGGCGATAGACGTTGGAGAGCCAGCGTCCCATCCTCACACCTCCTGCTTGCGCAACAGCAGACTGGCGGCGACCAGGTAGCCAAGTCCGAATGCGACAAGAATCAGATACTCAGGATAGAAGGCGGCGAAGTCTCGGGCTTTGGAAATCGTTCCCATGCTAATGTTCTGGAACCAGAGAGACGGAAAGCTCATGCCGATGATGCGACCCGCACCCTCCAGTGTCGCGGCGGGATAGAGGTAGCCAGAAAAGCTGACCGCGGGGACCGTACAAATGATGGCGGTCCCAATGATCGCCGCGACTTGAGAGCGTACGAAGCAGGATACCAGCGTTCCAAGAGCGGTCGCAGCAAAAACGTAGAGGATCGCACCCAAAACGAGGGCTGCCACCGAGCCCTTCACGGTCACATCAAACAAGACCCAGACGAGCACCATGAGGCTGAGAAAGCTGGCAAGCCCGACAGCGACGTAAGGCATCAGCTTGCCGAGCAGGAACTCGCTAACGCTCGCAGGCGAAGCGTACAGGTTGCTGA
>JAUVPN010000276.1 GCA_030598645.1 Hyphomicrobium sp.
AGGAGCGTACGTTCCTGCACCGCGGCATTGCCACCCGGAGCTTTGAGCGGCGGTTCCAGCTGGCTGATTACGTCGAGGTCAAGGGTGCAGACTTCAAACATGGCCTCCTGCACATCGACCTTGTTCGCAATCTGCCCGAGCGCATGAAGCCGCGCAGTATTGCGATTGGGTCTGGCGCTCAATCCAAACAGATCGAGGCGAATGCGTAACAGCCTCGCCTGAGAGCAGCCCTTAGTTTCCAAAGAGAGGGCGGTTGCCGCGATAGCGGTGGCCGCCCTTCTCGCGCTGAGAACACAGGCAATTCCACTGTTCATCAAAGGTTTGGTGCTTGTGTAGCCCCCATAAATCTGCCAAGCTCGCCGAAAAAGGTCAGTAGTCCTGTCCTTTATTGTTCTATTCGACCTAGAATTGAGCCAGCTTCGTTTTGATTGCGGGTAACCTGGCTTATGACAATGGACGAGCCTGGAGATTGAGGAACGTGAAAGTGCTCAAATTCGCAAGGCCAGGGTATCTGCCGGTACGGCAGAGCGTAGATACCGGGGGAGTCCCCAGTACGGAGATAGCAGCGCCGGCGGCCCTAGCGACATGTTCACAAGAACGCTCGCCCGGTTGCTACTAATTCTACGTCTTTGACATAATCCACGGGCGGGCGACAAATTGCGCCCTTCGTAGCGTCCACACCGGCGAAACTGCAACCAAAAGGATGGGACTTCAAAGGGACCTGCTCGCCAATGAGATCGTAATATGACGAAGAGCCAAATATCGCGACACAATGCTGCGTTGGACGGCACGCCCAGGCTGCCTGAGGCGCAGGGGCTTTATGATCCCGCGCGCGAGCACGATGCATGCGGCGTCGGCTTCATTGCCGACATGAAGGGGCGCAAATCGCACCAGATCATTACCAATGCGCTAAAGATCCTGCAGAACCTGGAGCATCGCGGAGCGGTCGGCGCCGATCCCTTGGCGGGTGACGGCGCGGGCATGTTGCTCCAGATCCCCCACGACTTACTCAAGCAGGAATGCGCCGAGCTCGGCTTCACGCTTCCGGCCCCGGGCCGTTACGCGGTGGGTTACGTTTTCATGCCGCAGGACGATCGTTTGCGTGTCCTTTGCGAGCTCACTTGGTCGCGCATCGTGAAGGAACAGGGCCTTGAGCTTCTAGGCTGGCGCTCAGTGCCGGTCGACAACTCGTCGCTGTCAGAAATGGTGATCGAAACCGAGCCAGTGCATCGGCAGGTGTTCATCGGCTGCCCAATGACGATCCTCGACCAGGACGACTTCGAGCGTCGCCTCTATTTAACACGCAAGGTCGTCTCCAACACGCTCCATCGCGCCTACAAGGGTCGCGATATCGGTCACTACACGGTCTCGCTGTCGAGTCGCACGCTGGTCTACAAGGGCATGTTCCTGTCGAACCAGGTGAAGGCTTATTACAAAGACCTCTCCGATCCGCGTTTTGTCTCCGCGATGGCGCTCGTGCACCAGCGCTTTTCGACCAACACGTTTCCGTCCTGGAAGCTGGCGCACCCCTATCGCATGGTCGCGCACAACGGCGAGATCAATACATTGCGCGGCAACGTGAATTGGATGGCGGCGCGCGAGGCAACCGTTTCGTCACCGCTTTACGGGAACGACATATCCAAGCTCTGGCCAATTTCTTATGAGGGCCAATCAGATACTGCCTGTTTCGACAATGCGCTCGAGTTCTTAGTCATGGGCGGCTACAGCCTCTCGCATGCTGCCATGATGCTCATACCGGAGGCATGGGCTGGCAATCCGCTGATGGATCGTAAGCGCCGTGCTTTCTATGAGTATCATGCCTGCCTGATGGAGCCCTGGGACGGACCGGCCGCAATGGCCTTCTCGGATGGGCGCCAGATCGGAGCAACGCTTGACCGAAATGGGTTGAGGCCTGCCCGCTACTTTGTGACGAAGGACGATCTCGTGGTGATGTCCTCTGAGGCGGGTGTGTTGCCCTTGCCAGAGGAGACCATTATCCAGAAGTGGCGGCTACAGCCCGGCAAAATGTTACTCATCGACCTGGAGAAGGGCCGCATCATCTCGGATGAAGAGCTAAAAAGCGAGATCGCTGCTAGTCATCCTTACGACACCTGGCTCAAGCGGACGCAGATAAAAGTCTCCGATCTGCCGCTTCCCACTCAACGCTCTTCGGCAAAGAAGACCAACGTCGCACTACTCGACCTGCAGCAAGCCTTTGGCTACACCCAAGAAAGCGTCAAACTCCTGATGACGCCGATGGCTGAAGCGGGTCAGGAAGGCATTGGCTCCATGGGCACGGACACGCCGCTGTCGGCCCTATCGTCGAAGTCAAAGCTGCTTCACACGTACTTCAAGCAGAACTTTGCCCAGGTAACGAACCCGCCGATTGATTCGATCCGCGAAGAGCTCGTTATGAGTCTCGTCTCCTTTATTGGTCCGCGCCCTAACATTCTTGACCTTGAGGGTACCTCCCGTCAGAAACGGTTAGAGGTCTTTCAACCCATCCTGACGAATGAAGATCTAGAGCGCGTACGCCAGATCGGCGAGGTGAAAGACAACGAGTTTTCATCCGTCACAATCGATATTACTTACCCGGCTGATACAGGCACCGAGGGCATGGGCCCCGCGCTCGATTGCATCTGCGCGGAAGCCGAGGAGGCGGTGCGCTCGAACGAGTACAATATTATTATTTTGTCCGATCGCGCTGTGGGGCCAGATTGCATCCCGGTCCCCGCGTTACTGGCCACCTCAGCGGTGCACCATCACTTGATCAAGCAAGGCTTGAGGACGTGTGTCGGGCTCGTTGTGGAAACCGGTGAAGCACACGAGGTCCATCAATTCTGCACACTGGCTGGTTACGGTGCTGAGGCGATCAATCCCTACATCGCATTCGAAACGCTAGAGGCAATGCTTCCCGACCTGGACGGTGAGCAGAGCGCAGATGATGTGAAGAAAAGCTACATCAAAGCCGTTGGCAAAGCGATTTTGAAAGTCATGGCCAAGATGGGCATCTCAACCTATCAGTCCTACTGCGGCGCACAGATTTTCGATGCTGTTGGCCTGAAGTCTTCTTTCGTCGACCGCTTCTTCACCGGCACTCATACACAGATTGAAGGTGTGGGTTTGCGTGAGATCGCGCAGGAGACGGTCAAACGCCATGCCGCGGCATTCGGCGACGTACCGGTACTGGACCATGCGTTGGACGTCGGCGGAGAATATGCATTCCGCGTTCGCGGCGAGGCCCACGTATGGCGACCCAACGTTGTCGCCGACCTCCAGCACGCGGTGCGGGCCAACTTGCCCGACAAGTACCGCTCTTACGCCAAACGGGTGAATGATCAGTCCGAGCAGCTGATGACCATGCGCGGCATGTTCCGCCTGCGCGCAGCTCAGTCAACGGGACGCATGCCGGCGCCAATCGAAGATGTCGAGCCAGCGGCTGAGATCGTTAAACGGTTTTCAACTGGCGCCATGAGCTTTGGCTCCATCAGCCGCGAGGCGCACACCACGCTCGCCATAGCCATGAACCGCATTGGCGGCAAATCGAATACAGGCGAGGGCGGCGAGGAAACTGACCGCTTCAAACCATTGCCCAATGGCGATTCCATGC
>JAUVPN010000038.1 GCA_030598645.1 Hyphomicrobium sp.
AATACGTTGCGGGTAACGCTGGAGGATCAGATTGTCGTCGTGAGGATCAACGATTCTGAGGTCGCGCGGTTTCGCGGTCAGACACCGGAAGGGCCAAGTCGCGTTGGTCTTGTGGCTGCGTCCTCTCCTAATGCCGCCAACACCTGGCGCCTCAGCGACTTGAAGGTGACAAATGTTCCGCCGGACAAGAATCCGGTCAAGCGCGCAAATGTTAAAAAGAAGTCCGCTGACACACGTGCTTCTGCGCCCGGATGCGCCGACGGCAAAGTTCTGTTTGTAGACAACTTCAGGGCACACGACCCGACTTGGGGCAGAAAAGACGCCCGCCTGAAAATTTCTTCGGGCAAGGCCGTCTTTACCCCAGTGCCGGGCACGCGGACCTTCCGTTGGAACCGTGTGTTTGTATTCGACGATCTCGACGCTTGCGCAACCCTAAGTCTGGCCAAGCGCACATCGGACGCGACTGCAAGCTATGCTGGCATGATGTTTTGGGTTGAAGACAACAAGAACTACTACCAGGCAGTGATTGCGCCCAATGGCTATTTCACGATCGCGCGCATAGTCAACGGGAGGGAGGCTCCCTCGCGTCCTGTCAAATGGACCAAGACGGATGCCATCAAGTACGGAGCAAAAAAGAAAAACACCTTAAGGCTGATCCTCAAGAGCGATCAAGTCGGGGTTTTGATCAACGGTAAGGAGGTTGCCAGCTTTAGAGGCGAGCCCCCATCGCGACCAAGCTATGTCGGTTTGCTCGCGGCATCGGCGCCGAGCAAGAGAGGCGACACGTGGTCCATTAGCGGCTTCAAAATAACTGAACCACAATAGCATTCTTGGGACGTGTAGAGTGTGCTGAGGTTCACGCCGTCGCATGAACCTCGCTATTTTTTGCGGCGTTCTGCACTGCCTTTTGCACTTTCTCGAAGGCGCGTACTTCGATCTGGCGGATGCGTTCGCGGGACACGCCAAACTCCGTGGAGAGATCCTCAAGAGTGATGGGACTATCTGTTAGGCGCCGCGCCTCGAAAATGCGACGCTCGCGATCGTTTAGCGAAGAGAGCGCGTTGGAAAGGTAGCCCCTGCGCTGATCGAGTTCTTGTGTTTCGGCAAGTTGATCTTCCTGACTCGGCGCGTCGTCGACAAGCCAATCCTGCCATTCTCCTGCTTCCGTATCGGCGCGAACCGGCGCGTTAAGAGATGAATCTCCGCCCAGCCGACGATTCATAGACACGACGTCGGTTTCACTAACCCCCAACTTACGGGCAATCGTCTGCACGTGGTCGGGGTGCAAGTCCCCCTCGTCTAAGGCGCGCAACTGACTCTTTGCGCGACGTAGATTGAAAAATAATTTTTTCTGCGCGGCTGTGGTGCCCATCTTAACTAGGCTCCACGAACGCAGAATGTATTCCTGGATCGAGGCGCGGATCCACCACATCGCATACG
This sequence comes from Hyphomicrobium sp., assembly GCA_030598645.1. The sequence continues at coordinate 1,441 of JAUVPN010000038.1, forward strand.
TAGCGAGACGGAAGCCCTTATCGGGGTCGTAGCGCTTCACAGCCTGCATCAGGCCGACGTTGCCCTCCGAGATCACCTCGCCGATCGGTAGCCCGTAGCCGCGGTAGCCCATGGCGATGCGCGCTACAAGACGCAAGTGAGACGTTACTAGCTTCTCGGCCGCATCCGAGTCTTCGTGTTCTTGCCAGCGCTTAGCCAGCATGAACTCCTCACCCGGCTCCAGCATTGGAAACTTACGGATGTCATCTAAATAGCGCGACAGGCCCATCGAGCCCTGCGCAATTGTTGGTAGTCTTGCCGCCATCATCTTACCAGTTGCCATGCACCAAAAAAGCTACGGGCTGGCTGTTCTGTTCCCTTTATCTCCCGCGGCTAGCCCAACGCCGCGATATTATCGCGCCTTCCTAGGCCAGACGCATCATTAACGTTTCGGGCTTGGCCGATCCGTTGTTACGATTATCTCGCACCCAAACATTCGATTATACGAAAGACTGGGCTGGTCGGATGCGTTCGGACCTTTGGTTGCCTGACAGATCAGTATGCCCGACGCAGTAAACTCGCCAAAGAACCGCGACAAACACAAGGCGTTTTGCATTAATTTTAGGCAATGCTGCTGCGGTAACTCTCATGGCTAGAAATGATTGTTCTTAGGAAATGCATCGGAATTCACGAAGGGTAACAACGTATCTCGATTGCGTGAAGGCGCTGGCCGTTGTTCTGGCAGGTTATTCGATATTTGCGTTAAAGCGCCACTTCCAGCGCCTCAATGAGTGCACGCAACTCATCATTTGGCGGACTGGAAAAGTGTAGACGCCTACCGCTGACAGGGTGCTCGAAACCTAGTTCACTGGCATGTAGGGCTTGGCGCCCTAGTTGCTTGAGTCTTTGTTGTGCCGTTTCGTTTAGAGTCTTGATGCTAGCCTTGAAGCCGCTACCGTAACTGGAATCTCCGAGTATGGGGTGTCCGCAGTGGGCAAGATGTACGCGGATCTGATGCGTGCGTCCGGTCTCTAGTTGCAATTTTAGAAGCGAAACCGGGCGGGCGCCGCTGGCACTTTCGAAAGTCTTGAGAACCTCGTAGTGCGTTACCGCGCGCCGCCCGGTTTCAGCCTTAGCCACCGCCATCTTAGTGCGATTGGTTGGGCTGCGTCGCAGAGGTGCATCGATGCTACCGCGCCGGTGCACGGGCGTTCCCCACACGAGCGCGAGATATGTGCGTTCCAGCCGTCCGTCCGCGCCGTGTGCCGCAAACTGTTCACTCAAACCCTGATGTGATGCGTCCGTTTTTGCTACTACGAGCAGCCCCGACGTCCCCTTGTCCAGGCGATGCACAATGCCTGGTCGCTTTACGCCGCCAATCCCGGACAGGCTTGCGCCGCAGTGGGCAATAAGCGCGTTGACGAGCGTACCCGAGGCATGACCCACCGCAGGATGCACTACGAGGTGGGCTGGCTTATCGATAACGATGAGCTGATCATCCTCGTAGACGAGATTGAGCGCCATTTTTTCCGGTGCAGGCGTGGCCGGTTCAGGCTCGGGTACCGAGACGGTAAAGGTCTCGCCTGGTTTGACCCTGTGTGCTCCGTCTCTTATGGTCTCCGCCGCCTCGCTAGAGACGTTACCCGTACGGATCAGCGCTTGGATTCGCGCCCGGCTAAACCCCTCGGTTCGCCCCGTCAGGAAGCGGTCCAAACGGGCCCCGGCGTCGTCTGGTCCTGCTGCTACCGTGACTAGATGTTCGCGAATTGCTGTCATCGCCCTCGCGCGGCCCTTGTAGGAGTGAGTTCTATGCAAGCGTCCAGCAGCGTCGCCCCTGGCTCGCAACAATCTACGAGCGGTCCCATGCCTTCTGCTCAAAATCCCAATGCGCGGTTGCAGAGTATCCTTAAACTCGTGGTCATTGCGCTGGGCATTTTGTTGGTAGCGGGACTGGCGATCGTGATCGGCCGCATTATCTATCTCGCGTCGGTGCCTTCTGCACAACCCGTAGCGTCTGCCATGGTAAGCTCAAATCAGACCCTGCAACTGCCACCGGGCTCGGAAGTACGCTCCGTCTCGCTTTCGGGCAATCAGATGGCCGTGTACTACGAGATGCCAGAAGGTTCCGGCATTGCCGTTCTCGATCTCGCTACGGGCCGGAAAGCAACGCACGTATCGATCGTGCCTGCACCCCCGCGCGACTGAATACTTGTTTGCCTCTGCGCACGACGCCTGAAGGAAAGGCTTGATCGAGAGGCCTTGCCTCCCATATACGTTGATCTTTCGCGCTGCCCCGTTCGTCTAGTGGCCTAGGACGCCAGCCTCTCACGTTGGTAACAGGGGTTCGAGTCCCCTACGGGGCGCCACTTCTCCACTAAAATGATTTCATATCATAGACTTAGCGAAGGTGGCACACCGCTTGGCTTGGAGAGTGGGACACTTATGTTTCATCTTTGGCCCTCACGGGCAGGGGTACTACGTTCGCTCCGAGCTTTCTATGATTGACGGCGAACGCTTATCTTTCTGTCTCCTTCAACGATTTACAACTGAACCAAGCGATAAGCCGGTGCGCGCTGGCGCCAGCTTCGACGAGTAACATAACGGCGGCCTTTGGAGAGGGTGAGCGGAAAAGTGCTCTAGCCCGGCCGCGTTAAACCCATTGGTGCATTTTGAGCAAAAGAAGGGCGCTGGCCCAACGGGAGTAGGTAGGTCCAGCGCCCTTAGTCTGCCACCATGCTCAGGGGGAGATGGCAATCTTCCGCAAGGGGGGAGCGGAAGGGTGGCGGCATCATAGGTAGGGAGGGTTCGCCGCTGGTCAAGATCGTTTAGGTGTGAAGTTTTTTTTAGGATGCGCGATCGAGGAACACTGCTCGTTCCGACAGCCAACCCGAGCCTGCGCCGACCACAACTGACCTCGGGAACCCGAGATAGATCTAACCGGAAGCTGAGGGCTGCTGTGTCAGCCAAGTCTGGGGAGTGGAACATGTCCGTTGTAACCTCGAAAGCGGACATGCGATTACGCTGCTATTGGTTTAACGACGTTGAGACGCACAATCGCCCTGCCGTCATTGTTACGACTACTTATTTATTCGCAAAAATATTCTGCGCTGGCCGGATATCGTACATGCGGTCCAACGTGCCATGATCCGACGGTTGTCTTTGGATCGAAAGTAGGAATTCATCCACAAACGCGGAAGGGCTCACGTTGTCTTCTTCACCGCTAACTTTTGCTTTGGCTCGCATTGCTTCTAAGCCGGACGCCAAATTTTCCATGCAGACGATGCGCGAAAAAATCATGTGCTTGATGTCGCCTCGCGGCCGGCAAACCTCGCCATATCCATTATGAACTTTGCCGTCGGGTTGAGCCGGGAAGTAGCGCATCTCACGTCGCTTCCCACGCTTCGTCCGCCCTTGTTTCTGATTTCCCAGAAACGGATCATCTCTGTCCCTGCGGTCACCTTGCGGCCCGTGAACACAACCTGGTGTCCACGCTCAGATTTGCGCCGATTGACTCCGCCGCTCTTGAAATATTCAATTCCGACGTTTTCATTCCAAAAAATTTTCAGAAAATCGCCCGACCGCACATACGACAACGTATCATCGCGAAAGCTTATGCCAGTACCCGTATGTTTCAAAAAGGCAGCGCTACCTGCACCGTTAGCGTTGAAGATCCAGAACGGACCTTGCCCATCCAGCATCGGGGTGCCGTCCGGCCGGGCTTTGACGGCTTGTAGCGCGCTAATTTGCTCAACGCTTAAGTTGATCTGTCCGCTGTTGTGCAAGCGCGAGACCAGATGCATATAGAGGGCGTAGGCCGCGCTTGTGCAATGGGATGGATGGCCATCGCGAACATGTAACCCTAAGCGGCCCCCGAGCTGGTGCACAGCTATGACCGGCAGCGCAACGCGGCTTCCTCTGACCTCGCAGCCGCCACCTTTGGGAAGGCTATCGATGATCTCAAGGATAATCGTATTGTAGTCTATGTCTTTGCACGCAATGTTGCTTGGGGTGTTTGCGCTCGTACTTGATGAGAGCACCGCCAAGACGAGCAGCACCGTAAGCATTAGCTGCAAAGCTGATTTACCAATGATAGGCATTGATGTTGCCGCCCCCGTCCCTCGCGAAGTGTGGAAGCTTCCGTACCAGTCACATCGAAACTATTGCTATCGCAAACCCAGCTCGCCGTACAGCAACGCATTTCCTACCTTCTCTTCGCTGAATGTCACCGTACCGCAACACTGCTCAGCGCAGCAATTATTTTGAGCGGGAGGTGTTGTGTGCGGGGGTGAAAGAAGGTGTCTGCAGTGAAACGGTGACGGTCGAGAATCTCAACGCCCTGCTCAAGCCATCGGGCGGCTAGACTGCTGGGCTTCGGTTTCGACACTTAGCCGACATCTAAACTGTCTCGGAGAATATCCGCTTACGGGGGCAGAGCGGACATCGCAGACGCACCCTCCACCTCGACCATCACCCTGATGCTACGCTGATTGCACGGGCAGACGCTGCCGAAATGCCGCAAGAAGATTTGTGCTAGATCAAACCCAAAACTGCGACTCAGCTCTAGACCAAAAAGGGAAAGGAACGGTCGGGAAGAGGGGAGATCACAATGCCGGACATGCCAACGACAACTCTTATCTTCACTTGGAGTTTGATCGGGCTCGGACTTGGAGTGGCTCTGACGGCTCTGCAAGTTTGGTTTCAGGGCGACGTTCAGAATGATGCCTTTGACGACAATCCTCGGTCTCCAATGGAAGATCCCCGGGTCGAGAATGAGGCTCGAAGAGGTGTCTGACCTGTCTCTCGTCGCTACTCGACGCTAGGTCTCCACAATCCCTAAAAGCGGTGACGTGCGACGCCCGTATGCTCGATCTTCGGTTATTCCCAACAGGGCTATAATTCTCATCACGAGCATTTTTGTGATTGGAGTCGCGCGCGTGTCGCTCGGCTTCCTTGAGTGTCGTTCAACTGAAAAACGCTAGCAGCGGCCGCGCGACCCGATTGCGCCAGTGACGTACCAAAAGCCCAGCATTGGCCATGTGTCTAGCATGCAGGGCAACATCTTCGCCCCACCCAGGGGCAAGAAATCCCTGGTCTTGCTGTGTTTAGATATATTCACAGAACTGAACCCACCACTGCCAGGATTATTTTGGGGCCGCCTAATCAGGACGAAAATGCGTCAGCAAATCTGAATGCCTTATTGTGGACTGACTGTGTAGAGGCTGTCGGCCTGAGCTGCATATGCAGCCCTGCCCAAGTTCCTGCGTGCGCGATTCGAGCGAATCAGAAACTCTGTCGTCATGATGTCATCGCTCGACGCCATGCCAGACGAATTGGGACGCCATCGTGCGCTTACGCAGCGAATTGAGGCGGCGGAAAGAGCGGCCCATGAGGGCGGGCGCACGCTGAAAATAGTCTTTGCAATCAAATCTATGAGCGTCCAAGGCGGTGGAGCTGAGCGTGTTCTTGCAGAAATCACCTCAGGATTGGCCGAGCGCGGCCACCAAATAACGTTGCTCACATTCGATCAACCAGGCACCCCTTCGTTTTATCCGCTTCATGGAAGGATTGCGCACCTGCAAATTGGTGTAGGTGATTCACACCGGCCGGCTCGTCTATTCGAGACAGCGCGACGCATGGTGGCGATGCGGGAGCTCTTGCGCGGGATGGATCCCGACGCGGTGGTTGGGTTCATGCACAGCATGTTTATTCCCATGGGAATAGCGCTCTTCGGCACAGGTATTCCTCTTGTGGCCAGCGAACACATCGTGCCGGATCACTACAAGGCCCGCCCACTTCAAGCTTTACTACTACGGTTGATGCCGTGGATGACGCGCCGCATTACAGTGGTCTCAGATCAGGCACGGGCGGCCTACCCGGCAGCCTTGCGTGCTCTAATGACAGTTATGCCCAATCCAGTTTCGGTGCATTCCTCCGAGCCAGCAGACGTTGAGGGTGCGGCGCGTAGCCGGAAAACTCTCTTGGCAGTTGGTCGGCTTGCGTCTCAAAAGGATCATGCAACCCTTATCAGTGCGTTTGCTAGAATCGCCGAAAGATTGCCAGACTGGGATCTTCGGATCGTTGGTGAGGGCGAGATGCGCGGCGAGTTGGACGCCATGGTAGCGGCCTTGGGTCTTGATAAGCGAGTGCAAATGCCGGGAGCCATCAGGGATATATCGTCAGAGTACGCCTCAGCGCAGCTGTATGTAATTTCATCGCTTTACGAGAGCCAAGGCTTGGCGACGGCTGAAGCGCTTGCCCACGGTCTACCTGCCGTTGGCTTTGCCGACTGTCCCGGCACAAACAAGTTGATCCATAATGGTTGTGACGGAGTTCTGGTGAGGCCTAACGAAGATCGAGCGGACTCACTGGCTTCCGCGTTGGAGCCCCTGATGGGCGACCCCTGCGCACGGTTAAGCTTGGCACCCAAAGTCAAGAAGGCAGTTGAGCAACCTATCGTGGACTTATTCGACCTCTGGACCAAAATGCTGCATTCGGTCGCCGGCGGGTGCAGAACCTCTGCACTCTCTCAAAACGGACACGGCCCTGCGCAGGATCCGCGCTTCCAAAACATTTGAGCTGGGCGCACCGGGACGCAGCTATCTCTAACTGGACAAGTCCCCCAGCAACGTGTCTTCGGCGAAAACATCATTGGCTAGCTGCTGATCTGTTTCGCAGGACCCCTGGTGAACTGCCACTCTCAGGGGTCAAGCTTGCACCGGAGGCCGCAGAAGATATCACCTCACTTAAAACCTGTTCCCATTGGTCAATTATGCGATCGATGGCGAATGGTTGCACTCGGTTGCGTGCCGCTCGTCCCATGGCTTTGCGCAGGGGGGGATCTGAAAGAAGGACACTTAGCGCCTTGGCCAGAGTTACCTCGTTTCCATTGCCCTCAGCTAATAGGCCAGAATGGTCCGGTACAATCAGATCGCGCACGCCAGCGCAGTCAGCAAATCCGACTGCCGGTAACCCGTGTGCCATAGCTTCTGCTAGAGCATTGGGAAATCCTTCCCAACGTGAGGGCAGGACGAAGCAGTGCGCTCCGGCGTAACTTTGGTCGAGCGATTTTCTAACGCCGACTAAGGATATTCGACCAGAAAGATCGTGTTCTGCGATAAGCGCTGTCAGTTTGATCCGGTCCTCGCCGTCTCCGACGATTGTCAAGTCCCAATCAGGAAAGGTTCGCGCCAACCGCGCAAAGGACTTAATGAGTACGTCGTAATTTTTCTGATAACTAAGCCGACCCACAGACAGCAGTGTGTATCTCCGTGTTGATGTTGGCCTGTGGGGGCGGGACCGGTTCACCGCTGGGGCAACAGGGTTCGGGATGGTGACAATACGATTTCGCAAGAACCCAGGGTAGTGCGAGCGATAGCTTTCACATTGCACGATCACCCGGCGGGCCAAACGGAAACTCTGATAGATGAGGTTTCTCTGCCTACCCGCGCTAGTGTGGTCGAAGCGTGTGGGTGCGTTTCGTTCGGCCGCAAGAAATGGGACTCTTAGTCCGAGCGCGTACAGTCGAAGGCTGATAAAGGGACCATCTTGGAAACAAATGACAGCATGAGGCTTGCTGCGCGCCATTATCTGTCGAATAGCCTTCGCGCGCCGAATTTTCTGGAGGACACCAGCTTTATCACGTGGGTCCCCGTGGTTTAGACGTCGCCAGATTATCTCGGGAGCCATTGAATAGAAAGAAGTAGCCTTTGCTTGGTCCCAAGTGAAGAATTCTACGTGATGGCCACGCGCTACCAACGAATTCATGATCGTCACGACCATACGCTCGACGCCCCCCGCCACATTGTCAATGGCACGCGCTGCAAACATAATTCTCATGCCCGCAGCCTCCGGCGCATATTTATTTCATGAAGAATACGCTTTGGGGCTGTGCTCAGAAGGTGACTGGAAACCACAATCGGGTTACGCAGCATCAACAGCAGTGCGTCGACAAAGACCATGTCGTACCGTCGCTTGAAATGCCAGTAGCGTAGGCGTGGCCAACGCCAAGCGTATTCATAGCGACCTACTGAGCGCAGGTAGTCAGCGTGTTTAGTGGCAAGGAGTTGTTCTGCTTCTAGGTTCTTCTCAGGCGTTTTATCGAGAGCGTTAGTGGCATGCTGAGTGAGAAGTGCCGCACCAGTTCCCACGAAATGTGCCCCTCGAAGTGCAAGTCGAATTGCAAAGTCGACATCCTCAACCCGTCGGAGAGCAGGGTCAAAGTCTCCGACCTTGGCGAAGGTACTTCGGCGAGCCATCAATGCACATGCCGGTACTCCAGAACCGTAGTTCCAATTGGGATTGCGTCGATAAAATAGCAGCCAATCCGCAACGCCAGGGCCACTTGGAACACGGATACAGTTCGCCCCTATGGCAGGTAACGGTTTGACGTAGCCGTTAGGATACCGTCGCTCTCCCGACGCGTAGCACGCGACTAGGCTTTGCCCCGTTCTATCTTCATATGAGGTCAAAGTTCGGAGCTGCTCGGCAAGCCTGTCTGGTGAACTCTCGTCGTCGTCATCGAATAGGGAAATAAACTCGCCTCGAGATTGAAGTAGAATAGTGTTGCGCGTCCCTGCAGGCCCAGTGTTCTTCGCGTGACGGACAAGGCGAGCTCGTTCGTCCGTCGCTATCCGCTTTTCTATAATATGCGCGGTTCTGTCAGTTGACGCATCGTCAACAATAATCACCTCAAGATTGGGCCAGTGTTGTGCCAAGCAGGAGTCAATTGCGCGTTCAACCGTGTCTTGGGCATTGAAGCATGGGAGCCCTATTGTAATAAGTGGCGCGTTCATAGCGAGAGTTCCGGTTCTTTATGAAACTTCCGCAAAGACCTGTTGTGCGCGGCATGGCGGCGGGACGATAAAAATCGTTCCAAGGAGTAAATCGGATGCTGAAGCATCAGGAATGCAAAGGTGAAGGCCACGTCATGCCGTCCTTCGAGCCAGGCATATTTTCCCTCGATCCATCTGCGACAGAAAGCTAGCTGGCTATTGCTCTCAAAGAGATCGCGATGCTTCTCTAAGAGCATCAGAGCATATCGACACTCTTCTGAGAGTTGCTTTTCCGAAGAGTGCGTCATCGTCTGATTTACGAGTGGTTCTGCGATCCCGACAAAGTGAGCTCCCGCTCTTCCGAGCCTCACATTGAATTCAGTGTCCTCGCTTCTGCGAAAGTGCGTATCGAAACCTCCAAGAGCCTTGTATGTCGACAGCCTAGACATTTGCGAGCAGGTTGCACAGGCGCCGACAGAACTACCTAAGGATTTTCCAAAAAGTATGTAATGAGCGACGTCGAGGCCGTTCGGCGCTAAACAATCAGATTGCTCGCCCATCGTCGGAAGGACCTCTACACGCCCGTCCGCAAATGTTTGTCGCCGAGCCGTATGGCAGACGATAGGCGCCCCACCGCCAAACTTTCTCTCATACTGAGTGATGCGAGCTATCTGACAAGCTAACCGTTGGGGCTCACTTACGTCGTCATCGTCAAAGAAGGCAACAAAATCGCCCCTTGCCGAGTCCAGGATGCGGTTGCGACTTGACGCTACGCCGAGATTCCGCTCATTCCTAAGCACATAAACATCGGGGAACTTATTCTGAAGCGTTTCTAGGACTGCAGGACTCTCGTCAGACGAACAGTCGTCGACGATAATAATTTCAATTGGCCGCCAAGTCTGAGCAAGGGCTGAGCGAACCGCCCGCTCTATCGTAGTTGAAGCGTTGAAGGACGTGATGCCACAAGTCACAAGAGTCGTTTTCATATCTTTCGGCCATTTGCAACACCCTCGATCAGTGTCGCCCATCTCTGAAATTGCTCTTCAGGTTCGTACTTGCGCATTTCTCGAGCGGCGAGCGCTCCACGGCGACGGCGCTCCTCGCCATCCGACATCGCTTGATGAAGTGTGCAGGCAAGTGCGTCAATCTCGTTCCCGCGGTCTGCAAGCCAGCCAGTTGATCCGTGGCTAATGAGCTGTGCCACACCTTCGGCGTTCCTAAATCCGACTGCGGGAAGTCCCGCGCTTAGTGCCTCGGCCAAGGCATTTGGAAACCCCTCCCATCGTGACGGCATAACAAACAGGTTCGCCTTCCCATAGGCATCGTGAATGCATTTGGTCGGGACCTCAAAGGCGACCCGAGCCTCGAGCGCAAAGCTTGAGACCAATTTTCGGAGGGCCGGTTCATCCTGTCCTTCACCGATAATTTTAAGGTCCCAGTTGGGCATCAAAGGTGCAATGCGGCTAAAGGCGTGAATAAGGCAATCGAGACGCTTCTGAAGTTCGTCGAGGCGGCTTACGGCCAGCACCTGATAGCGTCCATCTTTGTTGGGAAATTCAGGCCGGGCGATGGCTTGAGGAGGACTAACGGGGTTGGCAATGCAGGTCATGCGCTTTTGCAACCAACTGGGATAGCCTTCAACATAGTCCGGGAACTGAACTGTGATCGCATCGCAAAGATATAGGAGCGCAAATCTGAGCCAGCGCTGCCCGCTTCCGCAACGAAAGCGATACATCGACGGTCCGTTGCGTTCGGCAGCGACGAGGCGCACGCCCGTAATCTGCGATGCGGCGTACACGGTCTTGTCACCACTCATTACAAAGCC